>JAKPPK010000273.1 GCA_029547385.1 Candidatus Latescibacterota bacterium | reverse complement strand
CGGGCAGGCCTGCGCGAACACGCTGATCGAAGGGTCGATCCGCGTCAATGCGCGCTGATACGCCCCTGAGGCTATTGTACCCTGGGTTCCGATTACGCCTACGAACTTCCTCCTGCTGGCTCGGACCGCAGCCACCGCTCCCGGCTCGATTACTCCCACAACGGGAACTGACAGATGCTCCCTCAAATGATCCAGCGCACACGCGGTGGCGGTGTTGCAGGCAACTACAATGAGCTTGACGTCAAACCCCAGAAGGAATTGTGAATCCTGCCGGGCGAACTCGGTAACCGTTCCCACGGATTTCGAACCGTAGGGGAACCGTGCGGTGTCCCCGAAATACACTACACGCTCTTTGGGCAGCTGTTTCTGGATCTCGTTCACCACGGTGAGACCGCCAACCCCCGAATCGAAAACACCTATGGGTCGCCTGTCCATTATTCGCTCCTACCTGCCGAGTTCAGTTTCATAACGCATCTTGAATTCACGCACCGCGCGGAGTATCGCATCCGCGATTCTCTCCTGGTATCGCGCATCCCGAAGTCTCGCGGCCTCATCCTGATTGGTGAGGTAGCCGGTCTCGATCAGGATGCTCGGCATCGCGCCCAGCGTTCCCTTCATGACATAGAAGCCCGCCTGATGCACACCCATATCCCGGGTACGGAGACCTCTCACCAGTTCCCTCTGAACCAGCGCGGCCAGTTCCTGGCTCTCCTTCAGAAAACGATCAGAGACCAATCCGGCCAGAATCTCTTCCATTTCCCGATCGTCGCCTTCACTCAAAGTGTCCGCGTGCTCCTCATACATGAGCGCGGCGTTCTCCGCACGGGCGACTGCACGGGCCTCATCCGTCTCAGCATCCGAAAGAAAGTACGTCTGAACTCCGCTTACATGGGCCTTGTCGATCGCGTTACAGTGGATGCTTATGAACAGCTTCCCGCCCGCGCGAACGCCTGCGAGGCCTCGTTCCCGAAGGCTGACTGACTGGTCATCCGTTCGGGTCATTACGACATCTACACCGAGTTCGTCTCGCAGAAGCTGCGCAAGTCGAAGGGCAATAGCGAGCGTGATTTCCTTCTCCGGAACCCCCTCCACGCTCAATGTTCCCGGGTCTCGTCCGCCATGCCCCGGATCGATGACGACTCTGTCGATCTCCCATCGGTTGCGCCCATTCGGATGCGTATCATCCGTGACTCCGTCACGCGCGCCGGAGCCGAAATCCGCGGACGTGCGGAAGACACGCTCCCGGTCGTCCCACAGAAGCGCTACTGGCGACAGGAGACCGAACAGCCCCGGCAGGGCGTCTGCCGGTGCGAGAAGTTCCCCCGCCCGGAGAACCGTGCCGTGGCGAAGGTGAAAGGTGGAGTCGCCCACCACCACAAGCGTATTGCCCGCGATGAATTCCGCTTCCGTTTCGCCCGAAAGGACAACAAGCGTCCGAGTTCTGGCATCCCATTCGGTTTGCAGCTCCAGGGCTCGCGCCAGGTCCGGCACGCTTACGAACGTAACCCCGTGCTCCACGCTGGAACTGATAACCCGATTGCCGCCGTTGGCAACCACCACGACCGTCCCCGTTGCCGCAGGGACCCGATTTGCACACAGGAAGAGAGCGGCCGCCGCAAGTTCTATCGTGACCCGCGTCCGGCGAGGTATCATCACGGCCGTGCTCCTGTGTCGGGAAGGACCTCGCCGGTGAGCGTGTGGGCGTTGGCTCCCGTGATTCGAACGGACCGGAACGAATTCGGAGCAAACGAGCCTTCCACCACCACCCCTTTGAAATCAGCCGTTCGACCGAAGCTCTGTGCATCCCCCTTCTTGGCGGCACCTTCGAACAGCACTTCCCTGACCGACCCGACAAGTTTCGCATGGATATCGGCGGAAATGCGCTCCTGCAACGCAATCACTTCCGAAATCCTGCGGCGTTTCACTTCCGCAGGAACATCATCCTTGAGGAACCGCGCCGCGAACGTTCCCGCCCGTGGCGAGTACATGAATGTGAACGCGAAGTCGAAGCGACTTTCCTCAACAAACTCGACAGTTCTCCGGTGGTCGTCTTCGGTTTCCCCGCAGAAACCAACCACGATGTCCGTTGAAACCGAAATTCCGGGGATTCGGTGCCGCAGGTCTGACAGCACCGCACGAAACTCCTGCGCCGAATAATCCCTGCGCATCCGCGTCAGAACCGCATCAGAACCCGATTGAAGCGGCAGGTGCACGTGAGGACATGCGGCAGGAACCTCCGCAATCGCGTCCACAAGCGATGCAGTGAACCCCACCGGATGGGGGCTCATAAAGCGCAGACGCCTGATTCCGTCCACCGCGCCCACCATGCGCACGAGGTCGGCAAAGTCAGTATCTCCGTGACGATATGAATTCACAGTCTGGCCTAACAGGCATACTTCGCTGTGTCCGAGATTCACCGCGTGTTCCACCTGCCGTACGATTTCCTCCGGCGGGAGATTTTTCTCCCTGCCGCGCGTATACGGAACCACGCAGAACGTGCAGAAGCGGTTGCAACCACGCATGATCGGAATCCACGCAGTCACACCTCCACCGCGATCGGGCTCCAGCCCGAGGTACCGCTCGCTCTTATCCAGCGTGATATCGACTACCGGGCCGGCGAGCGCTGATTCGATCAAATGAGGAAGCCTCCGGTACGAGTCGGGCCCGACAACGAGCCCCACCGCTTTCGCCCGCCCGAGGATTTCTTCCCGCAGGTGTTCGGCCATGCAACCGACCACTCCCATGAGAACGTGCGGCCGCGAGTTCTTGTACTGCGTAAGCTCTCCCAGCCTGCCAAATACGCGCTCCTCGGCGTTCTCTCGAACTGCACACGTATTCAGCAGAATCACGTCGGCACTTTCCGGACCGGAAACCATCTGGAAACCCGCTCGGGAGAGTATCCCGGTGATGAGTTCCGAATCCGCCACGTTCATCTGGCACCCGTACGTCTCCAAAAAAACTCGCATGTGCCCACTGGTACTCGCGGATGACTCGTTCGCGCCGATGTCGCAATTGAGCACGTCAAGTTGACGGACCCTCATTCCTGACTCCCTCGAGCCTCCGAAAATGACGCAGAGAATTCGTCCGCCAGAACACCCCGTGCCCCTTCCCGGGAAGCGTCTTCGATATACACAGGCACGAACGTGTTGACGCGATTTGAAGGAGCCCGAACGGCGACACGAATGTAATTGTCCGTCAATCCACGAAGCACCGTGGCGGCGGTCATTGGTTTCCCTTCAAGAAGAACCCTCACGACATTGCCCACGTGTCGCAGGTGAAACTTAAGGCGCTTGCTGTTTCCCAGTTCCATCAACGCGCGGCTGCGTTCCTGCTTCCGCTCGGAGGAGACCGCAGGGCCGAGTCGGAGAGCTGGCGTT
>JAKPPK010000260.1 GCA_029547385.1 Candidatus Latescibacterota bacterium | reverse complement strand
AGTGGTGACGTACCTCGCGAATCAGCGTCAGGGTACCGCCAAAACCAAGACCCGTTCGGAAGTTGCCGGCACGAACAAGAAGCCCTTCAAACAGAAAAAGACCGGGCAGGCGCGCCGCGGCGACATGAAAACAAACGTGCAGCGCGGGGGCGGCGTCTACGGCGGACCAATTCCGCGGGATTTCCGCCAGAAGTTGCCCAAGAAGATGCGGCAACTGGCTCTGCGTTCCGCCCTTTCGATCCGGGCGAAGGAAGACGCGGTTTCGACGATAGCGGATATCTCGCTGGAATCGGGAAAGACGCGGGACGTGGCGGCGTTGCTCAAAAGCGCCGGGTTGCAGGACAAGCGCGTGTTGTTCGTCGCCGACAAATCCCCGGCAACACTGCAGCGCGCGAGCCGGAATATCGAGAAGTTCTGGTTGACGTCTGTCGGTTCATTGAGCACGTACGCGGTGATGTGGGCGGAGCGGGTTGTGTTTACCGAGTCAGCCCTTGCCCGTCTGAATGAGGCAGGCCTCAACGAGGGAAGCCTCGCCGGGGCAGGCGTCAATGAGGCAGGAGGTGCTCAATGAGTTCCCCCTATACGATAGTCAAGCGCCCCGTGGTGTCGGAGAAAGTGAATCTCCAGCAGGAGCGTTTCAATCAATACACCTTCGAAGTGGATCGCGCTTCGAACAAACACGAGATCCAGCGCGCCATCGAAGAGCTTTTCAGTGTGAAGGTTACGTCGATCCGGGTGATCCACGTGCGCGGCAAAAAGCGGCGCATGGGCATGCGGTACCGGAAACTCGGAAGAACGGCGTCCTGGAAAAAAGCGATCGTCACGCTCGAAAAAGGGCAGACGATTGATATTCTCGGCGAAAGGGTATAGCGATGCCGTTCAAGAAGTTTCGCCCGCTCACCCCAAGCTTGCGATATACGACGACGGATACGTTCGAAGACGTAACGACGGGCACGCCGGAGCGTTCGCTGGTGGAGAAACTCCACCGCACGTCGGGCCGCAATAACTCCGGAAGAATAACCTCCCGTCGACGTGGGGGCGGGCATCGCCGTTTGTATCGCGTGATTGATTTCAAACGGGACAAGTTCGGCATCCCCGCGAAGGTGAAGTCGATAGAATATGATCCGAACCGGACCGCGCGGATTGCCCTGCTGGTGTACGCGGACGGCGAGAAGCGGTACATCATTGCTCCGGACGGCATCGCGGTCGGCGACGAATTGATGTCCGGGCCGACGGCGCCCGTGCGGCCGGGAAATGCGCTTCCTTTGACGCACATTCCTGCGGGTTCCACCGTGCACAATGTGGAGATGAAGCCGGGCAAGGGAGCAGCTCTTGCGCGCAGCGCGGGTGCTCTCGTGCAGCTCATTTCACGTGAAGGTGACATGGCGCGGCTTCGCATGCCTTCCGGGGAAGTGCGGCTGGTCCCGTCTGTGTGCATGGCAACGCTGGGCCAGGTGGGCCACGTGGATCGCGATGACCGCTCACTTGGGAAAGCCGGCCGGAATCGCTGGCTGGGCCGACGCCCGAGCGTCCGCGGTGTTGCGATGAACCCGGTGGATCATCCCCATGGCGGTGGTGAAGGGCGCACTTCGGGCGGTGGTGGCAAAGGCTCCCATCCGAGAACTCCCTGGGGCGTAATCACCAAGGGCAAGAAGACGCGGAATCCTAAGAAATCCAATCGCCTCATCATCAGTCGGCGCACGAAGTAGAGGAATGGTACATGGCACGTTCCATTAAGAAGGGGCCCTACATCGAGCCCAGTCTGCAGAAGAAGGTTGACGAGCTCAACCGCACGGGTGAGAAACGGGTTATCAAGACGTGGTCGCGGCGTTCGACGATTTCGCCGGATTTCGTGGGGCACACGCTCGGGGTGCACAACGGCAACAAGTTCATCCCCATTTACGTGACGGAAAACATGGTTGGGCACAAGCTGGGTGAGTTCGCGCCGACACGGATTTTCCGGGGGCACCCGGGTTCCGGTGGCGGTGGCGAAAAGACAGCGAAAGTAGCGCCCTCGGCCAAGTGATACCAGTGTATAGAAGGAATCGGGAACGATGGCACTCATAGCTCGCGCTGTCAGCAAGAACCAGTGGGCATCTGCCCGTAAGGTGCGCCTTGTCGCGGATTTGGTGAGGGGAAAGACAGTCGGAACCGCATTGAACGTGCTCCACTTTTCCCCGTCTTCCGCCAGCCTGCAGGTCGAAAAGACGGTGCGCTCGGCGATGGCGAACCTGCTGGAAAAAGAACAGGGCCAGCGTCTTGTGGAAGATGACGTGGTTATTTCGCAGATAACAGTAGACGGCGGGATGATTTACAAGCGGATTCGTCCGCGGGCGATGGGTCGTGCGTTCCGCACGCGCCGCCGGACCTGCCACATTACGGTTGAAGTCGCTGCACGCGAACGCACAGAACGCTAGGAAGGGAGCGTCTTAGTGGGACAGAAAACTCATCCAACGGGACTTCGACTCGGAGTGCTCCGGACTCCCGAACGTCCGAATGGACTTTGGAAATCGCGCTGGTACGGTGGGCGCGACTTCCCGGCTCTTCTGAAGGAAGACCAGATGCTCCGCGCATACGTTCTGCAGCGCCTTCAGAAAGCATCGGTATCGCTTATCGAGATTGAGCGGCAGCCGAAGCGGATCAGCATCACCGTCCACACCGCCCGTCCGGGGATCGTGATTGGCCGGAAGGGGCAGGAAGTGGACAAGTTGCGGGACGAGCTCCGTCACCTTACGAAGAAAGACGTGTTCATCAACATAGAAGAGATCAAGAAACCCGAACTGGATGCGGAACTGGTTGCTCAGAACATTCGTCGGCAGCTTGAAGGCCGCGTGCTTTTCCGGCGCGCCATGAAGAAGGCGCTGGAAAACACGATGCGCATGGGAGCCCAGGGAATTCGCGTGGTCTGTTCCGGGCGGCTTGGTGGTGCGGAAATGTCTCGCACCGAACGGTACATCCGTGGGCGCGTGCCGCTCCACACGCTGCGGGCGGATATTGATTACGCGCTGGTTCAGGCGTTGACGACCATGGGTATGATCGGCGTGAAAGTGTGGATTTGTCGTGGCGAGCAGATCGGCGATGACTTCCCGACTGCACCCCGGCGTGCGGAAGGCACGGCAAGCGGCATGTCCGAAGGCGCGAGGAGATAAACAGCGATGTTAATGCCGAAACGTGTCAAACACCGGAAACAGCAGCGGGGGCGGCGGAAAGGCCTTGCTCTTCGGGGCTCCGCGATTCATTTCGGGCAATACGGCCTTCAGGCGGTCGAACCGGCGTGGGTGACGGACCGCCAACTGGAAGCCGCTCGTGTTGCCATGACGCGCTACATCAAGCGCGGAGGGAAGGTCTGGTTGAGGGTGTTTCCGGACAAGCCGGTTACCGCGAAACCCGCGGAAACCCGTATGGGCAAAGGGAAGGGTGTGCCTGACCACTGGGTTGCAGTGATCAAACCCGGTCGGATCCTGTTCGAGATGGAAGGTATTGACGAGGCTACCGCACAGGAAGCGATGCGGCTCGCCAATTCGAAACTTCCCGTCAAGACGCGGTTCATTCAGCGTTCTGAAACGGTTCAGGGGTGACGGTGATGAAAACACGTGACATTCGCAAGATGTCCATCGAAGAGGTTCGCGTGCACCTGCGTGAGGCAGAGGAAGAGGTGTTCCGCCTCCGTTTCCGCGCCGCCACCGAACAGTTGGAGAGCCCTATCATGCTCCGACACCGGCGCCGGGATATCGCCCGGATGGTCACGATCATCCGCGAACACGAGCAGGGCGTCCGTACGCTTGCCCAACGGGAATCGGTTGAAGGGGCGACATCATGACAAGTGAAACTCGTGCCCATCGCAAAACACGCGTTGGCCGTGTGGTAAGTGCAAAGCCTGACAAGACGATAGTTGTGGTGATAGACCGCCTCGTGCGTCACTCGCTGTATGAGCGCATCGTCCGCCGGACGAAGAAGCTTTACGTACACGACGAACAAAATGAAGCGCACGTGGGTGACACCGTGGAAGCTATGGAGACCAGGCCGCTGAGCAAAACCAAACACTGGCGGCTGGTCCGTATTGTGGAACGTGCCCGGTAGGAAGGCTTTTTCGCCATGATTCAGCAACAGACAAATCTCGTGGTGGCCGACAATACCGGCGCGAAGCGTGCCATGTGCATCAAGGTGCTCGGTGGAACACGTGCGCGGTACGCCACAGTCGGGGATCAGATCATAGTCGCAGTGAAAGAGGCGATCCCCGGCGGGGCAGTCAAGAAGGGCGACGTCGCGCGTGGTGTGGTGGTGAGAGTGTCCCGCGCAACGCGGCGGCCGGATGGCTCCCATGTTCGCTTTGATGACAACGCGGTGGTGTTGATCAATGATCAGGGCGAACCGAGGGGTACGCGTATTTTTGGTCCGGTTGCTCGCGAACTTCGTGAGCACAAGTTCATGCGCATTGTTTCGCTGGCTCCGGAAGTTGTCTGAGCACGAGCCGAGGGGATTGAAGTCGTGGACATATTGAAGGGCGATCTCGTCGAAGTGATCAGCGGGGACAGCCGTGGGCCCAGGCGAGGTGAGGGCAAGCGGGGCAAAGTGCTTTTCGTTGATCGGGCCAAAGGGAAAGTTATTGTCGAGGGTGTGAACATCATTCGTCGGCACACGAAGCCTTCGCGGGAAAACCCGCAGGGTGGCATCGTGGAAAAAGAGGCCCCGATTTCGGTGTCGAAGGTATTGCTTGTCAGCCCGCGAGCGAATCGCGGCGTGCGAGTTCGCCATCAGCGCCTGGAAGACGGCACAAGGGTGCGTATTTGCACAAAGACCGGCGACATGATACCTCCGCCGTCCAAGTCATGAAGGTGGGGAGCGGAAACTGATGGCAAAAGAGGAAACAAAGAAAAAAGCGGCCAAAGCCGAAGCGGGAGCCGACGCAAAGGGCGCGACAAAGAAGAAGGCGCCCAAGGAGCAGGCTGCTGCGGAAGCGGCTCCCAAAGGGAAAAAAGCCGCGGGTGCGAAGTCGCAGGAACCGAAGGCCGCCGAACCCAAGGCTCAGGCGGTGCCGCCGCGATTGCGGGAACGGTACAAGGCGGAGATCGTGCCGCAGCTTACCAAGCGGTTCTCCTACAAGAACCCGATGCAGGTTCCGCGGGTGCTGAAAGTAGTCGTCAACATGGGTGTGGGCGAGGCTATTCAGAACCCGAAAGCCGTGGACAGCGCCGTTGCGGACCTCCAGCAGATCGCCGGTCAGAAACCGAGCGTGCGGCGTGCGCGGAAGTCGGTGTCGAATTTCAAACTGCGCGCGGGTGTCCCGATCGGGTGTGCAGTTACGCTTCGGGGCGTGCGCATGTGGGAATTCCTGGACCGGCTTTTGACGTTTGCCGTTCCCCGTATCAGGGATTTCAGGGGTATTCCGCGGCGTGGGTTCGATGGCCGGGGCAATTTCACGTTCGGCGTGAAAGAGCAGCTGATCTTCCCGGAAATAGATTACGACACGGTTGACCAGATTCGGGGCATGGATATTTCGATTGTCACTACCGCGCGCACTGACGAAGAAGCGTTCGAACTGCTGAGTGGTTTGGGCATGCCGTTCGCGCGCCAGGCCTGACGGGCGAACGCGGAAAGCGAGGGTTCTCGTGGCGAAAAAGAGCTGGATGATCAAATCGGCGCGTAAACCGAAATTCAAGGTCCGGGCATATAACCGTTGCCACCGTTGCGGAAGATCGCGCGGATTTCTGCGGAAATACGGCGTGTGCCGGATCTGCTTCCGCGAGCTCGCGCTCCGCGGGGATATCCCCGGCGTGGTCAAGGCCAGTTGGTAGCCGTACGTGCGGTTCAGAATTAGAGGAACAGAACTATGTCAATGACCGATCCGATCGCGGACTTCTTGACGCGAATCAGGAATGCGTGCAAAGCGGGACACCGGAAGGTAGATATCCCGGCGTCGACTCTGAAGCGAGAGGTAGCGCGCATTCTGCTCGAGCAGGGCTACGTCGAGGATGTCTACGTAGTTGATGACGGGAAACAGGGCATGCTGCGCATTTACCTGCGGTACCTGAGAGATGGCAAACCGGTCATCCGCGGGTTGGCTCGGCGTTCGAAGCCTGGTTTGCGCCGTTACAACGGTGCGCAGACCATGGATCGTGTTCTGAACGGTCTGGGAATCGCGATTGTGAGCACGTCGAAAGGTGTGATGACAGACGCTGAATGCCGTCGCATCGGAGTTGGTGGCGAAGTTCTTTGCCACGTATGGTAGGAGAAGGATTGTGTCTCGCATAGGACGAAGAGCTATTCCGCTCGCGAAGAATGTCGCGGTTGCAATTTCCGGGGATACATTGACCGCCAAAGGCCCTCTGGGCGAGGTGCCTGTGAAGATACCTGCGGGCGTGAATGTGAAAATCGACAGCGACCAGGTGACGGTTGAACCGGAAATCGGTGCAAGCCCGGGTGCATGGGGCCTTGCCCGAACGATCATTGCGAACGCGGTGGAAGGTGTTTCGAAGGAATTTGAACGGCGTTTGTTCGTGGTCGGGGTCGGTTACCGCGCTGAGGCTGATGGTTCGAAGCTGACGCTGAGCGTGGGGCATTCACATCCCGTCACGATTCAGGCGGACCGCGGGGTGACGTTTGCCGTGGAACCCGCGATTACATTGCCGGGCAAAAAGGATAACTACCCGGCGATTCCGGTTGTTGTGAAGGGCGTCAACAAAGAAGCAGTGGGCGATTACGCGGCGAAAGTCCGGGCGGTGAAACCGCCGGAGCCGTATCTCTGGAAGGGGATTCGGTACCAGAACGAGCGTATGAGGACTGACAAGGCCGGGAAGACGGCGAAGTAATATACTGGGGCCTGTTCGGGGCCGTTGGGGAATTTACCATCATGAGCGAGAGACGAATCCGTCGGGTAAAGCGCTGGCGTCTTGCGAAGCCGATTCGCGGCACCGCCGAAAGGCCGCGCCTTGTCGTCAGTCGTGGACTGCGGACGATCCAGGGCCATTTCGTCAATGACGAAATCGGGAAGGTGATCTGCGGGGCGTCCACCGCCTCAAAGAAGCTCGCGATCGCCGGTCGCGGTTGCGAGGCTGCAAAAAGCCTCGGGAAAGAACTGGCGCGCGTGGCACGTGAACATGGGATTACGCGCACGGTGTTTGACCGCAACGGGTACCTGTATCACGGACGTGTCAAAGCGTTGGCAGAAGGCGCGCGAGAAGGCGGACTCGAGTTCTAGCGAATTCAAAAAGGAACAGGCATGGCGAGAGACGGTGGGTACAGCAGAGGCGGCAACGTAGAGGAATCGGAGTTCGTCGAAACCGTTGTCAAGGTAAAGCCCGTTTCGAAGGTTACCAAAGGCGGACGCGACCGGCGTTTCAACGCACTGGTGGTTGTTGGCGACAAAAAGGGCCGGGTTGGCGTTGGCATGGGCAAAGCGCGCGAGGTCTCCGAAGCGATCCGCAAGGGAACTCAGATTGCGCAACGATCCATTCAACGGGTTTCGGTTGGCGTGACGATTCCGCACGAGGTGTGGGGACGGTGCGGCGCGGGTCTGGTGTTCCTTCGTCCGGCGACGCCGGGAACCGGGCTTATCGCTGGCAGCGCTGCCCGTGCCGTGCTGGAAGCGGCGGGAGTTGAGAATGTTCTGAGCAAGTCGGTTGGCTCGGCAAATGCTTTGAATGTAGCCCGTGCGACGCTGGACGCACTTGCGAAGCTGCGGACATTCACGCAGGTGCGGAGTGAACGTCGGCTTATACCGCCGGAGACCGTTGCTGCCGAGACAGTGGATATCGCGCCTGCGGAGAACGCTGAGAATGAGGCGCCAGTAGAGACGCCGAACGAAGGAGCGGAAGCGTGAAGAAGATCACGGTGACTCTTTACCGGAGCCCGATTGGACGCGTGGCGTACCAGAAGCGCGTGGTGAAGGGGCTGGGTCTGCACAAAGTCGGGCAGACCGTGGAGCACGAGGACAAACCGGATATCCGAGGGATGGTGGCGAAGGTGCCGCATCTCGTTCGCATAAATGAGGCGTAGCATGGCCGAACAGGTGAAATTGGGCGACCTTGTCCCCGCAGAAGGCGCGCGGAAGAACCGTAAGCGTGTTGGCCGGGGAAACGGGAGCGGGCACGGAACTTTCAGCGGGCGCGGCTGCAAGGGCACGAAAGCGCGCTCGGGCACGGGCCGTATGCGTGTCGGGTTTGAGGGTGGTCAGATGCCGATTCAGAGGGCATTGCCGGCCCGGGGTTTCCGCAACCCTGCAAAAAAATCGTTTCAGCTTGTGAACGTGGGCGATATTGCCGCGCGGACACTCGGGGATCGCGTGGATGCCGCGGCGCTTCATGCAGCGGGTTTGATTCGCTCGGCAGTGGAGCCGGTGAAGGTTCTGGGCGATGGCGAATTGAACAGGGCGGTTACCGTGGTGGCCACGATGTTCAGCCGCACGGCGCGAGAGAAGATTGCCGCCGCGGGCGGCACTGCTGAGGAATCGACAGGTGCTTGAACGCTTCCGAAACATCTTCAACATCCCCGAACTGCGTAACAGGATACTGTTCACGTTCGGCGTGTTGATTGTGTACCGAATCGGTGGTGCTATTCCGACGCCCGGCGTGAATTCGGCCGCACTTGCGCAGGCGTTCAGCGCTCGCGCACGGGATCTTTTTGCGGTGTACGACCTTTTCGCCGGCGGCGCGTTCAAACAGGCGACGATTTTCGCTCTGGGTATCATGCCCTACATCTCCGCCTCAATCATCTTCCAGTTGCTGGGTTCGGTGTGGGCACCGATTCAGCAGCTCCAGAAGGAGGGGCAGGAGGGGCAGAAGAAGATCAACCAGTACACCCGTTATCTGACGGTGGCGCTTGCTGCGGTGCAGAGCCTCGGGGTGAGCCAGTTCCTGATTCAGAACGGGGCCGCGCTTGATCCGGGTATCGGGTTCCGGCTGATGGTCATGCTGACGATGACCACGGGGACGGTGTTCGTCATGTGGCTGGGCGAGCAGATCAGCGAGCGCGGCATCGGAAATGGTATCAGTTTGATCATTTTCATCGGTATAGTGGCGCGCTTCCCCCACGCGGTGATCGGTCAGTTGCGTGTGATGCTGGACCCGGACAGCGGCGGGGTGATCGCTACTATGGCTCTTTTCGCCCTGATGTTCGTGATAACCGCAGCAGTAGTGCTGATCACGCAGGGGACGCGGCGGATTCCGGTGCGGTATGCGAGCCAGAGGGTTGTTGGCGGCAGGGTGTACGGCGGTCAGAGCACTCATCTGCCGTTGAAGGTGAACGCGGCGGGTGTCATTCCGATCATTTTCGCGCAGTCAATCGTGCTTGTCCCCACGACGGTTCTCCAGTTTGCCGGAACAGCGACGCCGGAAAGCGAGACGCTCCAGATGATTTTCGGCTGGTTTCAGCCTACGTCGCTGATTTACTGGACGTTTTACTCGCTGCTGATTATCTTCTTTTCTTACTTCTACACGGCGATCATTTTCAATCCGGTGGACGTAGCAGACAATTTGAAGCGGAACAACGGCTTCATTCCGGGCGTCCGTCCCGGCAAAAAAACGGCCGAATACATCGACCGCGTTCTGAACAGGATCACGTTGCCTGGTTCGATCTATCTGGCCCTGATTGCGGCGCTTCCGTTTCTGATCATCTCCATATTCCAGAGTTTCCGAGTGTCGGTGGTGCCGGATTTCCACGATTTCTTCGGTGGAACAGGGCTGTTGATCGTGGTGGGCGTGGCGCTCGATACGCTGGACAAGGTGGAATCGCATCTTCTCGTCCGTCATTATGACGGCTTCATGAAGGGCAGCAGGCTCCGCAGCCGGCGGCGCTGATGTTCCCGAAGACAGGAAGGGGGAAGCTCATGCGATTGATCCTACTCGGTGGCCCGGGTTCCGGGAAAGGGACTCAGGGTGCGGTGTTGGCGCAGAAGTTCGCGATCCCGACCATTTCGACCGGTGATCTTTTCCGGAAGAACATCGCGGACAACACGCCGCTCGGGCAGAAGGTGAAGCAGTACACGGATCAGGGCGCGCTTGTTCCGGACGCGGTTGTGCTGGACATGGTGTTCGATCGGCTTGTTCAGGCGGATTGCTCGGCGGGGTATCTGCTTGACGGGTTTCCGCGTACGATCCCGCAGGCCGAAGCGCTCACGAAGTGGCTTTCTGAGAAAAACGCGGCGATTGACCACGTGGTACTGATCGACGTGGACGACGAGGTGATAGTGGATCGGCTCTCGTCGCGGCGGACGTGTGAGTCGTGCGGAGCGATTGTCAGCGTGAAGTTCTCGCCTCCTAAGAAGGAAGGCGTGTGTGATCTGTGCGGCGGGAAACTTGTCCAGCGCGCGGATGACAACCCCGGGACGGTTCGCGATCGACTTCAGGTGTACCACAAGAACACCGAGCCGCTAATCGCGTACTACCGTCAGCAGGGGTTGTTGCGTGCGGTAGATGGTTCGGCGTCACCGGAACTGGTGACGAAGGCGATTCTTGCCGCCGTTGGTGCGAAATCCTAGCTGAGAGTGGTGTCTGTGCCAAAAGAAGACTCAATTGAGGTCGAAGGAACCGTAACGAAGGCACTGCCAAACGCTTCGTTCAAGGTGCGTTTGGAAAACGGGCACGAGGTCTCGGCACACATATCCGGCAAGATGAGGGTGAATTTCATCACCATCAAACCGGGCGACAAGGTGAAGCTCGAGCTTTCGCCGTACGATCTGACGCGCGGGCGCATCACGTACCGGCATCGCTAGACGTGGTTTATGGAGTGAGTTCGAATGAAAGTGCGTTCTTCGGTCAAAAAGCTTTGCGCCAACTGCAAGATCATCCGGCGCCGGGGTGTTGTGCGGGTGATCTGCAAATCGAGTCCGACGCACAAACAGCGTCAGGGTTGATCAGAGTTGTCGTGCATCATTTAACGTGAGTGCAAAGGGAGTATCTCAATGGCGCGTATAGCTGGAGTTGACCTGCCGCGTGAGAAACGGGTGGATATCGCCCTTACCTACATTTACGGGATAGGTCCGGCCTCATCGGCAAAGATCCTTCAGGAAACGGGCGTGGATCCGAGCCGCAGGATGAATCAGTTGACCGAAGACGAGATAGCCCGCCTTCGCTCGGTGATCGAGAACCAGTTTCGAGTTGAGGGCGCCCTGCGGAGTGAGATCGAGATGAACATCCGCAGGTTGCAGGAGATCGGGTGCTATCGAGGTCTTCGGCACCGGCGCGGGTTGCCGGTGAGAGGCCAGCGCACGCACACAAATGCCCGTACCCGCAAGGGGCCGCGACGGGCGGTGGCCGGAGCTCGCAAGGCCGGGAAGAAGACGAAGTAACTGGCGTCCGCCGCCGTCTGAGCGGCGTTGATCGGGAAGGTTTTGAGAGGATTACTGAATGGCATCTCCGACTGGTCGTGCCCGGAAGGGACGGAAAAAGGACCGCAAAGTCGAAGCGACTGGCGTAGCGCACGTGAAGGCGACGTTCAACAACACGCAGGTAACACTGACCGACAAGGATGGCAATCTGATTTCCTGGTCTTCGGCTGGCAAAGCCGGTTTCAAGGGATCGCGGAAGAGCACGCCATTTGCAGCGCAATCGGCGGCATCACAGGCCGCCCGCGAAGCGATGGATCTGGGATTGCGGAAAGTGGAAGTTCTTGTCAAGGGACCCGGCGTGGGACGTGAGGCGGCGGTACGCGCGCTTCAGGCGGCTGGTCTGGAGATCAGCGCTATTCGTGATGTTACCCCGATTCCGCACAATGGTTGCCGCCCGCCGAAACGTCGGCGCGTGTAGGTTGTTGAGAATTCAGGAGACGTGAATGGCACGATATGATGGTCCGGTCTGCAGGCTTTGCCGCCGCGAGGGAACGAAGCTGTTCCTGAAGGGCGAGCGGTGTAATTCGGAGAAATGCTCCCTCGACCGGCGGAATTATGCTCCGGGCCAGCATGGCCAGGGGACGCAGCGCAAGGTGATGGAATACGGCCGGCAGCTTCGAGAGAAGCAGAAAGCGCGTCGGACGTACGGCGTTCTCGAGCGTCAGTTCCGCCGGTACTACGAGATGGCCGTTCGAATACCCGGCGTTACGGGTGAAAACCTGCTGCGTCTGCTTGAACAGCGGCTGGACAACGTTGTGTACCGGCTTGGGTTTGCCCCGTCCCGCGCGGCGGCGCGTCAGTTGGTGCGCCACCGGCATATCGAGGTGAACGGGCGGCCGGTTTCGATTCCCTCGTTCCTCGTGCGTCCGGGAATGACGGTTTCCGTGCGGCAGGGGAGCAAAGAGATGCCCAGCATTCACGAGTCGTTGAGGCAACTCGGGAAATCGCGCGAGATGTCGTGGCTGGTGGTGGATAAGGTGGCGCTTTCGGGACAGATGGTTCAGCTTCCTTCCCGCGAGGACATACAGATTCCGTTGGAAGAGCGCCTCATTGTCGAGTTGTACTCGAAGTAAGCCCCTCGTGCCTGAAGTGGGAAATGCCCGCGCAGGCTCTGAAATGTTCCACGAGCGGCAGATACCGGGTGTTCTGCGGGAATACGCGGGTGGTCGTTCGTTTCTGAGGAGGGGGTTGTAGGCACCATGATGAAAACTGACACAGCAGAAACGCCTTCATTCGTCATGCCCGATGCGGTGGAGGTCGATCAGGCCTCTACGCAGACGTATGCGAAGTTTGTGCTCCAACCTCTGGAGCGCGGCTTCGGCACCACGCTCGGCTCGAGTCTTCGCCGGACGTTGCTTTCCTCGATGGAAGGGGCCGCGATTCTGGCGGTGCGCATTGAGGGTGTCCAACATGAATTTACGGCGATTCCGGGTGTGGTCGAGGATGTCCCGGAACTCGTTCTGAATCTGAAGCAGGTACGTCTTCGCCTGCACACGGATGAGAAGAAAACCATCCATGTGCGAAAAAAGGGCCCCGGGGAACTGGTTGCCGGCGACCTTGCGGTGGACAGTGCAGTTGAGATCGTGAATCCCAAGCTGGTTCTGGCCACGCTGTCGGAAGGCGCAGAAATCGCCATGGAAGTGGACCTCGGGAAGGGCAGAGGGTTCCTTCTGGCGGAGGAAATGGAATCGGAAGACATTCCGATCGGGACAATACCGATTGATGCGGTGTTCTCGCCGATTACCAAGGTGGATTTCGAGGTAGGAAATGCGCGTATCGGGCAGAAAACCGATTACGACAAGTTGACGTTGGAAGTCTGGACGGACGGCACGACTACCCCGCGGAGCGCGGTTGCGTTTGCCGTCCGGCTTTTGAGGGAACACCTCCAGCTTTTCATGGGTGAATCGGAGCGTGAGGAAACAGGAGCACGGGGTGTGCTGGCCGCAGCGCCCACCAGCGTTCTTGATACCCGCGTGGAGGACATGGATCTTTCCATGCGGTCTATCAACTGCCTGCGCGCCGCCGGCATCACCACGGTTCAGGAACTCGTCCTGAAATCAGAAAACGATATGTTGAAATACCGCAATTTCGGGCGGAAGTCGTTGATCGAACTTACCGAGAAGCTCGAGAGCCTGGGGCTTCGATTTGGCATGTCTCCTGAAGAGCTTGCCGAGGTGCGCGCCCAACTTTCTGGCGGTTCGGCGCCTGAAGAGAAGAGCGAGGAAGCGTAATCATGAGACATGGGAACAAGGGTCGCCGCCTGGGCGTAACCACGCCGCATCGCCGATCCATGATGGCGAATCTGGCAGTATCCCTCATTCAGCACGGGGGCATCAATACCACAGAGGCACGTGCGAAGGAACTGCGTCCTTTCGTGGAAGAGCTCGTAACGCTCGCCAAACGGGGTGATCTCCATGCGCGGCGCCTGGTTACGGCGCGTCTGCGCGACCCGGGAGCGACGAAGAAGCTTTTCGACGAGTGGGCTCCGAAGTTCGTCTCTCACCCCACGAAAGCGGGTGACGGATGGAACGGCGGGTATGTCCGCATTCTGAGGCTTGGCCTCCGGAAGGGTGACTCTGCGTCCATCTCGCTGGTGCAGTTCGTCACTGCGGAATCTGCTGAGTCTTCGGCGAGCCGGAAACCGGCACAGGAGAAGAAATCAGAGCCTGCGAAGAGCAGCTCTGAAAAGGACAATGCGGCGAGCGAGGAAACGTCCTAGCGCCGCACATCAAACATCGGGTATTGAGAACGCGGGACGTCGTCGGCACCACGCTGATGCGTCCCGTTTCTTTTGATGCGGACAGGCTGTGAGCGATACTACGACACACGATAGCGGCATGGCGGCTTCCGCGACGAACGGCGCAGTGCGCCCCGGAATGATTGTTCCTGCGATTATCGAGGGGATTGCGCCCGATGGCCGTGGCGTGGCGTCCGCATCGGGGCGGCAGTTGCTTGTTCGCGGGGCTTTGCCGGGCGATGAGGTGGATGCACGGGTGTTCCGCAGGCGCGGAGGACGTCTGGAGGCGACGTGCGTGTCGGTCCGCCGGGAAGGATACCCGCGGCGGGAACCACGGTGCGCACACACCGAGCAGTGCGGGGGATGTACGTGGCAGCAGTGGGAGCCCGGCATTCAGCATGAGATGAAGCGACGGATAGTAAGGGAAGCCCTCATGCGGGCGATGCCCGATGCAGCCATCGAAGTGTTGCCTGTCGTTGCGGCGGGTCCGGAATTCGGCTATCGGAACAAGATGGAGTTCACGTTCGGGAAGGATGAAACCGGCGCGGTGACTCTCGGGTTGCACCGTGTGGGGCGATTTGATGCTACGTTCGACGTGAAGCGCTGCTGGATTGCGCCCGAAGGGATGAACGCAGTTCGCGCGTGGGTGTGCGAGTGGGCGCGGCGAAATGCGCTGGTTCCGTATGACCCGCGGAGGTTCGCCGGCGCACTTCGGCACCTGGTGCTGCGAGAGGCGTCGGCAACCGGGGAAGTGATGGCGAATCTGGTGTGCGCGACGGAAGAGGTGGCGGGTCTGGATGAATTGAGTGAAGGGCTTCTCAGGGAATTGCCGCAGGTGAAAAGTCTGCTCTTCAGTGTCAACACACGGCGGGGTGACACCGCACATGCGGAGACGACGGTTCTGCTTTCCGGTCGTCCGGCGATTTCGGAGAGGATCGGCGATATGGAAGTTACGGTATCGCCGATCTCCTTCCTTCAGACGAACAGCGCCGGTGCGGAACGGTTGTACTCGGTCGTGAGCGAAGTGGCTGCGCTTTCGGGCGAGGAGCGGGTTCTTGACATGTATTGCGGCATCGGGCTTATCGGCATTTCGCTGGCCCCGCGTGCCCGGGAGGTCGTCGGTCTGGAGCAGGTGCCTTCCGCGGTACAGGACGCGAACGCAATGCGAGAACGGCTCGGATATACGCATGTGCAGTTCCGTCAGGGAGATGCGGAAGCAGTTCTGCCTGCCTGGGCGGATCGTGGTGAGCGATTTGACGTAGTGATCGTGGATCCGCCGCGTGCCGGGTTGCACCCGAAGGCGCTTGCAGCGCTTGTTCGTATGTCGCCCCGTTTAATTGTATATGTTTCGTGCAACCCGGTGACACTGGCGGCGAATTTGGCTGATCTGTCCTCTTCGGGATACCGGATCGGTGCGGCTCATCCGGTGGACCTGTTTCCCCATACGCCGCACGTAGAGACGGTCGTGCGGCTCGAAAAGTAAGCTCCGCGCAGAAAGGATGCGGCATGGAATACGTCGTTGAACCGGAAAAACGTGTACCGGTGGTGTATGACGTCGATGTCTGCGTCGCCGGTGCTGGCGTGAGTGGGGTTTTTGCCGCGATCGCCGCGGCGCGTAACGGTGCGCGAACGGTGGTGGTAGACAGATTCGGGAGCGTTGGCGGGAATGTCGGGCCCGGCATGATCGTCAACGGCCAGATGCTGCCCGGATCGCCACACCCGGACGTTCCCTTCACGAAAACGGTCTACCCCGGTCTGTTCGGGCTGGCGGAAGAATTCATCAACCGTTATGCGGCCCTCGGGGGCGGATTGCTGCAGCCGTTTACGAAAGGCGCCAATTTCTCGCGAGGAGCCAGCGTTGCTTCGTATCTGCTGCAGGAAATGCTGGAGGAAAGCGGCGCGTCGATTCTCCTCCCGACCTTTGTGGCAGATCCGATCAAAGAAGGCGACCGGGTGTGTGGAGTTTTCGTGGAAAACAAATCAGGCCGTGCGGCAGTTCGGGCAAAGGTCGTGATAGACGCCACCGGTGAGGCGGACGTTGCGCGGCGGGCCGGAGCGCCGATACTACTTCCGAAAAACGAGTACACCGCGATTGACGGGCACGCACCCACGGGCATGGGCACATACTACGTGGCCGGGGGAATCGCCTGGGACCGTTTCCGATCTGCCCAGAAGGGCAACGAAGCCACTGAAGACGACATTGCCTGGGGAACCAAGACAATCGGGGCGGCGCTTACGAAGGCTCATTCGTATGTCCTTCCTTACCTGCGAAAGGCCGTGGAGGCCGGCGAGTATGAACCCGTGGCGAAGGTGATGATCGGCGGGAAGTCTATCTCCGTCCAGGGGGGCGGGGTCGGGCAGTTTGAGGGCAACGAGCTGGGGCACGGACAGGTTCAGGTGGAACGGACGGAAGAGGTCAACGCGGGGGATGGCCTCCACATGTCGGCCCTTGGAGCGGCCGTGCAGGCATACGCGTTCGAAAAGGTTCAGTTCTTCAGCAGATACGTGCCCGGGTTCGAAAACGCCTATCTCATCACCGTGGCCCCGTTCCTGGGATCGCGGGGTGGGCCGTGCATCGAGGGGGAATACACCCTCACGATGGAAGACTGCGTCGCCGGCCGGCGCTTCGATGACGTGATTTATCTGTACGGCGAGTTCCGGGCGCTGAGGAAGACGGCAGAGGCCGGGGCGCCGAAATGGGTGGATGTGCCGTACCGCGTGCTTGTTCCACAGGGCGTGGACGGCCTGCTCGCGACCGGGAGATCCGCGTCGGGCATTCCGGATACGTTGCTGCGAAACCGGCTTGCGGTGAAGGTGATGGGCGAGGCATGCGGGATCGCGGCCTCGATGTGTGCGGCCAGGGGAGTCGAACCGCGAAAGCTCGAAGTCCGCGAGTTGCAAAACGCGCTGTTGGATGCGGGGTTCTACCTCGGGGATCGCGCACGTTTGAAAGAGCTTTCGTTGACCTGATTCCGTGGACAAGAGGAAAGTCTCACAAAGGGAGCACAAAGACATGAGAACATACGTTGGTGTGGTGGTTTCAGGGCTGGCCCTTCTGGCAAGTTCCTGCGCGAAGCAGGGCCCGGCGGTGGTGCCGGTGCAACGTGTGGAAATGGTTGCCGCCGCGGATCTGCCGGTCCTTGGAACGCGGGCACTTCCCACCGATCCGCAGAAGTTCAGCTTCGTCATCCTGGGCGACAAATCCGGAGGACTGGACCGGAACTGGCCGCTTTTCGACCGGGCCGTACAGGAGATTAATCTCCTGAAGCCCGACTTCATCATCACGGTTGGAGACCAGATCGAAGGATCGAACGACAGCGCCAGCGTGGTGGCGCAGTGGGAGCTTTTCAGAAGCCATGCGGGAAAGTTCGAGGCGCCTCTGTTCATGCTTCCGGGCAACCACGATGCGGCCGACCTGATGGGGTACGAGTACTGGAAGCGTAACGTGGGTCGGACCTATTACGACTTCATGTATAAAGGATGTTACTTTCTCGTGCTGAACACGCAGGAAGCTTCCCGCGAATTCCCTCAGTTCGGCGAGGCGCAGATCGCGTGGGCGGTGGACGCGCTCCAGAGGCACCCCAACCCGCGGCACACGTTTGTGTTCATGCATTATCCGGCGTGGTTCGCGAGTGATCCGGAGCGGCAGCGGGGTGGGATTTCCGCGGAATGGCAGCGAATCGAAACGGCGCTGGGAAACAGGAAGTACAGCGTCATCGCGGGGCACACGCACAACCTCATGTGGGCAACGCGTGACGGAAATCGTTACCTCGTGCACGGCGCCACCGGAGCCACGCTCACGCCGAGTCCGGTGAAGCAGGTCGGTGCGTTTCACCATTACGCCAAAGTCACTGTGGAGGCGGATCAGGCGCACATCGCGATTGTTGAACCCGGAAACATCTGGCCGGAGACGATTGCGCCGCTGGAATTCCAGCGGAACATCGGGCGCCTTGTGCGGATTCAGTCGAGCAGGCGAGACCTCGCCGACGGACGGATCGCCATGGACGTTACGGCGGAGCTGAACAACCATGTGGGCGACACGGTGTCCGTAGCGTTGATACCCGTCCTCGGGGCCGCGGGAGTCTGGGCTCCTTCTGCGGACAGCCTCGTTTCGGTCCTGCCGGACGGCGGAACGGACAGCCTGACGCTTACGTTTGTCGGGGGCCGCGACAACTGGTATCCAACGCCGGCGTGGAAGATGGTCGTCCGTTATCAGGGGAAGGAGGTCGACACCTACGGGCCGTCGCCCCTTAACCCGTTTTCGGAGAGCCGTGCCACGGTTCTGCCGGAGTGGCGTGCGCTGGGCACGTTTCCGGTGGGCCCCATCAACCGCGATGTCATGCCGGGTAATCCTCGGGCGGGCGTACCCGGGATGTTTGTACCGCGCGCACCTGATGCAGGGTGGAACGGCGGAGCTCCCATCACGGTGGACGGCAGGACGTATTCGTGGGTTACCGCACGGCCGGATTCGACCGGACGCGTAAGCCTGGACAGAGTGTTCGGTATCGTGGATCTGTCGCTGGCGTATTTGTCAACAGCTATCTACAGCCCCGTTGATCAACGGGTGCCTATCCAGATCGGTGTGGACAATTTCTTCCAGCTCTTTCTCAACGGCCAGATGGTTGCGGGCGGGGAGGCGTACGGGATGCCGTATGAACGGAAAATCCTGCCCCTCGACCTGAAAGCGGGCTGGAACTCACTCTACCTGAAGGTTGTGAATAACCGCGGGAACTGGGGTGTTGAGGCATCCGTGATTGATCTTCGCGGTAATCTGCGATTTGCACCCTATCCGGGGCAGAACTGAGACAGGGGTTTGGGGCGTTATTCCGGCGTATTGGGACGATAGACACAAAGGTGAGGGACACAATGGGTGGGAGTGGAACAGACCGGCTTTCCGGTTGGAGGCGTACGCACAGGT
>JAKPPK010000259.1 GCA_029547385.1 Candidatus Latescibacterota bacterium | reverse complement strand
GAACAGCGCGGCTTCTTCCTCGGTCCACGGCCCATCGTTGTCCGCAACGGCAAGATGCTCTTCGAACTCGTGCGGAGAGGCCGCCCCGAGGCTCAGCGTGTGAATCTCCGGATTGCCCAGCAGGAACCGGTGATTGGCCTGGATTGGCGTGTAGGGCTTTGTCAACTCCCGGAGTTTCGCCGGAGCGTTGAAAAGCTGCCCTCCCTTGTCCGTCGGAGAAATGATGAACACGCCCATATCGAGCGACCGGGCCTTCTCGATTGCCGGGAGATTGCGCCGGTTGAACGTGTAGTAGTGCAGGTTGACCGACTCGAACTCCCCCGTGCCGATTGCCTCCATGATAACTTCCAGCGGCGCGTGTGTCGAAAAACCGAGGTGCCCGACGATCCCTTCCTCCATCGCCTTCCGGATTGCCGCGAGACAGCCGCCCTTCTTCAACGTGCGCCGAAGAATCTCGCGATTGTTGATGCCGTGGATATCGAAATTGTCGATTCGATCCACGCGCATCCGTTCGAGCGATTCGTCCAGCGACCGGCGCATCTCGTCAGCCGTATCGGCGGGGCCTATTTTGGTCGTGATGATAAGCTTTTCGCGCGGCAATGAGGGCATCGCAAGACCCATCAAGCGCTCACTCGACCCGTACCCTCTGGCCGTTTCGAGGTGGTTGATCCCCAGCTCCACCGCGCGGCGGATCGTTGCAACCGCATTCTCGTCCGTGCCGTCGGGGATACGCATCGCGCCGAACGTGAACACCGAAACCATGAGCTCCGTTTTCCCGAATCGCCGGTATTTCATCACGTCACCTCACCTGTTGGGCTCCGCCGGAACACACACCTGCCCCGTTAATGTTTGTGTCATGAAATGACGTCATCGTGTGGACTTGACCAAAGTGCCGGTGACGCGGTATCAATCAATTTCGAGCGCGTGCCCGTTTTGCACTCGCACCATACGGGCCCACGAACCCAGTTCCTGTCCGTGGGACGGGAGAAACCGAAGTATGCAGCCGGTACAGGTGTCGTCGCCAGTCGCGGGCGATGTCGGTCGCAACCGCCTCGCGCGGCGCATTCTCAACAACGCCCTCGCGTCAATAATCGAACCGGTGCGTCCCCATTTCGACTCCGTTCTCCGTCAGCTGGACTCAATTCTTACTGCGGAAGTCCCGACCGTCGACGCCGTAAGTCGCTACGTCGCCGCCACGAAGGGCAAATGTATCAGACCCGCGCTGGTGCTGCTGGCAGCCAGGTGCGTGGGGGCAATTACGCATGAAGTCCGTCTCGCCGCGGTCAGCATGGAGCTCCTCCAGGCCTCCACTCTGTTGCATGATGACGTGATAGATCAGTCGGTCCTCCGGCGCGGTGTGCCCTCGGTAAACGCCCGCTGGGATAATGAAACTGCCGTCTTGATGGGTGACATCCTGTTCACGCAGGCGCTCTCCACCATGCTCGAAACCGGTTCGATCCCCGTGATGAAAATCGCGGCGCTCCAGACCCGAAGAATGATCGAAGGAGAGGTCCACGCCCGCGACAAGAGACGCTCTCCGGTCTTTTCCGAGGAGAGCTACCTCGACCTGATCAATCGGAAAACCGCGTCTCTCATGTCGTTGGCCACTGAGGGGGGCGCGCGTCTTTCTGACGGCACCGAACAACAGGTGAACGCGCTCGCATCGTACGGGGAGCTCCTCGGCATGGCCTTCCAGATCGTGGATGACATCCTCGACGTCGTGGGCGATCCCACCGTCGTAGGCAAACCCACAGGGCAGGACCTCCGCGAAGGAACCATCACCCTGCCGCTCATCCGTGCATTGAATGCCGCCCCGCACGAGGATGCACAGAAAATCCGAGAGCTCGTTTCCCTCGGGGTGAACACGGATGCCGACTGGAACGCAGTCCACGCCTTCATTGAGTTGTACGGAGGCGTCGCCTCGGCGCTTCGCACCGCCCGGCACTACGCGGAACAGGCGCGCGCGCACCTCGGCATCCTCCCGCCATCCGATGCTCGCGATTCCCTCGACCGGATGGTGGGGTATGTCATAAGCCGCGAAATATAGAAGCTCCCGTTCTGAGGTCCCCATGGCACGGATTTCCATCCGTTCAATTCGTTACCGCCGTCCGCTCAATCCCACGTGGGATACCGAACTCGAGCAGCAGATTCACTGCCAAATCGAGGGCATCGAAGCCCCGCTGGACCTGGCCGGGCTCTTTCAGCGGCAGGCGCCCGTGCACGTCGAAATCGGTTTCGGCAAGGGCCGGTTCCTGCTCGCCGCGGCAGAACGATTCCCCGAAACGAACTGGCTGGGGATCGAATACGCCCCGCCGTGCGTCGCGCTTGCGGTGGAACGCGCAGCCAGAAAAGGCCTCCGTAACGTCCGAATCGCCCGCGGTGTGGCGGAGGACATCATTGCTGCGCGCTTCCCCGCGGACACCGTTGCCGCCTACCATATCTACTTCCCGGACCCGTGGCCAAAAAAGCGCCATCATAAGCGGCGCCTCATCAAACCTCCGTTTGCCGTCCAACTCGCCCGAACGCTGGAGCCCGGAGGGTTTGTCAATACGGCAACAGACAACAGCGAGTATTTCGAGGAAATCGTCGCTGCGTGCACCGGTGCCGGACTTGAACGCAGAGACGTGCCGGACACCTACGCGGACGACGCCTTCCGCACGAATTTCGAGATGCGCTTCCTCGCCCACGGCCAACCGGTCTACCGCGCCGCGTTTCGCAAACCGGACCAGTAACCTGTTCCTTTCTCTCAATTCGGCGGAATCTTCTCCTCGTTCCCTGCGTT
>JAKPPK010000232.1 GCA_029547385.1 Candidatus Latescibacterota bacterium | reverse complement strand
TGTCCCACTGAAGGCAAACCCAGTGACCGTCATTCCGGTTTTTTCGCGACCCGCCGCCTGTATCAACGTGTGCTGCCGAAACAACCCGAAAAGACCGGAATCCAGATTGACGCGCCCCGAGAAACGGGGAAAGAAAGGTAGTGTCTCTCCCTGCGGCTACAACAGATGATAGGGGTAGGGAAGACCGGTTGCCCGGTCTCCCCTCCCTCCGAACCGTGCGTGCGGATTTCCCGCACACGGCTCTCCGGTTGATGGTTTACCTCCGAGAGGACTGGGCAGCCAGCCGCCGGGCTTGGGTCAGGTCGATAAGCCCGAGGTTGGCAAAGAATTTGTTTGGCCAGCGGATGTGGTCAAGACCGCGTCCCCGCCCTTTACGTCTGCTTCGCTGCCGCAGTATGGACCGCAGGCGTAGGCGTATCCAGACATCCATTGGGGGGAAAGCGGCCTTGTTGCTGTGTTTGAAGTATTCAAACCAGCCCCGTATGATAGGGTTGATTTCCGCAATGATACGCTCCATGCTATGGCCGTTGGCCCGGCGTGTTTTGGAGCGGATACGATCGCGGAATTTCTTTGTACTCTTGGGAGAAGGGAATCGTGTCTCCTTGAGCCTGTGTATCTGGAAACGGTATCCCAGAAAGTCGAAGTGCTGCCACAGGTCTATGCAGACAATACGCGTCTTTGTCGGGTGCAGCGTTAACTGCGCTGCAGCCATCCATTCGCGTATGGCGCATAGGGCTTCCTCGGCTTCTTCCCGGGTGCGACACTGAACCACAAAGTCGTCAGCATAGCGCGTCATTTCGTATCCTTTTCTAGCCATCTGGTGGTCGAGTGGATTCAGATATATGTTCGCCAGGAGCGGGCTGATTACAGCACCTTGTGGCGTGCCCGTTTCTGGTGTCCAGAACGTTTCCTTGTCTTTGACCGGTTGGTCAAGAAAGGACTGCACCAGGGTGAGCGTCCTCTGATCGCTTATGCGTTCTTTTACAAGCGTCATGAGGGCCGCTTTGGGTATGGCGTCGAAGTATCCTTTGATATCCGCATCTACCACATATCGATAGCCGCACTTGAGAAGGTGGTCTACCCGATACAGTGCATCCTTCGCGCTCCTTTCGGGACGGAACCCATAACTGTGTTCCGCGAACTCCTTCTCAAAGATGGGTTCCATGACGTTGCGCAGTGCCGTCTGTACAATTCGGTCTCTCACCGTGGGAATGCCCAGTGGCCGTTGCTCTCCGTTACCTTTGGGTATCCATGTTCTCAGCACAGGGCTCGGCGTGTATCGTCCTTGCTTGAGATGTTCGTGCAGGCGTAGAAGTTCTTCTTCCTTGCGCCTCTCAAACCGCTTCAGCGTAACGTGGTCCACGCCCGCCGTACCTTTGTTCGCGCGTACCTTTGCATACGCCGCCTTCAGGTTATCCAGCGAGTACACCTTATCAACCAAACTGAACCATACATCTCCTTTCACCCCCTTTTCGAGGGCTGCAAGCATTCGCGTTGTCCAGACAGATGGTTCCACCCATGTCCAGCGGGCATGGATTTCTCCTCCTCGTTTAGGCTTGTCATCGCAAGTCACTGTAGAAGGTACCTTTCCACCTTGCCTGTACTTTTCGAATCCATCTTCCTGCATCCCTTCGCTCCGCGCCCATTACGACGCTTCAACACTACTACGGATGCTCTGACTCCTGCGCAGCCTCGGCTCTTCGGGCACACAAGGCACCATGAATACCGACCTGACGCCACGCAGGTCTCCCTGCTTCACGTACATCGTCTTCCGGCCATTCCGTCTCCAACCACCAAATAGTTCCCTGCCGTCGCTTTCATTCGTTACGGCGTGCCTTTATTTCTTCCAGGCCACCTCTGGCATGGCGCACGCGCTTCAGCGCGACAGACTGTTCCGGGCTTCGCCAGTGAAACGCAGGCTCGCCGAATCTATCTGGCCGAATCGAGTTCGTTATCCTACGGACTGGTCCTTCGCCTTCCGTTGCTCTCCACCCCGTCTCGCGACGACGCAGTTACGGTCGGCTACAGATATGTAACGTTTCTCTGGAGTGGACTTGCACCACTCTGGCTCTATACGCTCGCAGGCGCACGTTTCCGGTCTTTTCGCGGCTATGTCCAGCGCTTCGAAACAAGCCTTTGCTCCACCGCGAAAAACCGGAATGACGTTGGTACGGGGTTCCGAGTACTAATTCGGGGTCTTCCACTCCTTATGGTCCTCCCGTGAATATCTGACAGGCGCGTTTTCGCGTGTTTTAAATCTCTCGATAATTGACTTTATTTAGAAGAACGACGGTTCCGGCCAGGCCAGATCAGGAAAGGAAATACTGCCATGACAAAAACGGAGTGGTCACCTGAAACCATACAGACGCTTCTGGAGCGCCGCGGACTAGACGCCGAAGCGTGTGCGCGCTGGATGGAACTGGCACGACGGGAGTCCTTTGCCCGCAATCATCTTACCAGCCGCGACGGGAGTCCCTGGCAGGTGCGGCCTTACCAGGCAGCCTCGCTGGAATCGCGGGCTGTCCGCAAGGTGCATTGCGACGGCCGGGACGTGGGCAAAACGGCGGAGATCGAAATCATCGCCTGCTGGGCCATGGTCGCGTGCCCGGACACGGAAATGCTGATTGCCACCCAGTGCGAGAACCACCTGTTCCCGCTGATGAACCGGCTGTCACGGCGCTTTCAGACTACACCATCCTTTGCGCCGTCCATTGCCGAAATACGTCGCTCGCCTTCCTGGCATTTTCGCTTCTCCAACAATTTTGTGCTCTGGGGACGCATCGCGGGGCCGCGGGGCATGAATTTCCAGGGCATGCATGTGGACTGGCAGATCGTGGACGAGGCGCAGGAAATGACGGAAACCGCCTGGGGCGAGTTGTACCAGGCGTTGAACGGCGGCGGCCGCCGCTGGGTTTACGGCGTCCCTAACGGCCTGCGCAATACCTTCTATCGCATGACACAGCTGCCCGACGCGGAGCAGTACAACTGGCCCAGCAGTCTCAACCCGGAATTCACGCTGGAGAAAGACGAGGAACTGGCGCGTTTGTACGGAGGCCGCACGGCGCCCGGGTACGTGCACCGGGTGCTGGGACAACACGGGGAACCAAGCCACGCCGTGTTCGCCCTCGATGATTACCTCGCCTGCGTAGATCCGGGGCTGCCTTACGAGCGGCATGTCTTGAGGGAACAAGACACCTTCGAGGTACCCGCCGGAATCAAGCCGGGACGTTACTACCTGGGATGTGATCTGGGATACGCCCGGGATCCGTCAGAATTCATGGTCTACCGGGAGGAAGGGCCACACCTGGTCCATCTGCTGCGGGTCCGCCTGGAGGGAGTCAATTACGCCCGGCAGACCGAAGTCATTCGGGAACTGGACCGGGCCTGCCATTTCCGGGCCATCGGCATCGACGCCGGCAATAACGGACGCGCCGTCGCCCACGAACTCATGGCGCAGGGACGCGACTGGTGCGCCCGGGTCCATGCCATTGAATTCGGGGCGACCCTGGACATAGACCTCATGCCCGATGGGCGTCCCGCCCGACGGCGCGCCAAGGAATTCATGACACAACTGCTGCAACGCCGTCTTGGGGAACACACGCTGGTCCTGCCGCAGGATCCTGACCGGGAAACCCAGTACGCGGCCCATACCTACACCGTGAACGCCCAGGGGCAGATCGTTTACGAAAAAGGCAATGACCATATCATTGATGCCGACCGCTGCGCCATGCTCTGCCATTACCTGGACACGCGGGAACCACGCCAGACGATACGGACTGCGGCACCCCTCGAAATCGCGTGGTTTGAATGACCTTGGCGTGAACGGGAAAGAATACTGTCCGGAGCCGCAGCCATTCCCGTCGTCAAACCTGTGAGGTTTTCAAAATCTCACGGGCTGTATCGGAGACGTTGACCCGGCCGCCGAAACGGCGTAGACTTGAGGCCTCTTTCAGGAAAGGAACCCTATGCTTTACCTGCTGCTGTTTCCTGCCTTACTGTCGGCGCCGACATCAGATTCCGTAGTCAACTACGATACCTTTTCCGTGTCCGGCATGAACTGTACTATCGGGAACAATGCAGAGGCCGGCGAACACCGGGGCGGCTATAACGGTGTGTTTTCGTTGGGAGGGCAGGAAGGCGGGGACAACGTCTTTGTGCCCGCCTATGCCGGGCTCAACCTGGAACACTACTTCGATGCCGGTCCCGTGCCTGGAGATTCGCAAGTCTTTTTCGAACCGCGCAGGACGCCCATGACCTTCGCCCGGGTAGACGCGCAGACGGCGGACTTGTACCAGACGTCCACCCCGGTGTATGGCGTGGAAAGCTGGACCCGGTTCACCCTGTCCGAGCCCCACTATGTCGACATGCGTTTCCGCTGTGTCCCCCATAAGGCAGGCCTGAAGGGGAAGCTGCTGGGCGTGTTCTGGGCTTCCTATATCCAGTACCCGCAGGACAAAAGCATTTATTTCATCACCGAAGGGTCCACCCTGGACGAACCCACGTGGTTTCAATACTGCACCCTGAAACACAACCGGGACAGTACGGTTTGCCA
>JAKPPK010000231.1 GCA_029547385.1 Candidatus Latescibacterota bacterium | reverse complement strand
GCCCCACCCGCCACCACAACCGCAACAACTGGAAGGCCTTCCCCGATCATCGCACCCCTCCGTTCCCACGTTTCGCCCCGGTCTGAGGAGGTTCCCGGAAACCGGTAAGATTCCGGATCAAGGTGATCGTGTTATCGGTCGCGTTCGCCACCACGAGGTCAATGTCGCCATCGCCGTCCAGATCGGCGCCGTTGATTGCCTGCGGGTTGTTGCCCGCCGCGACGAAGACTTCCTCGGCAAACGTTTTGTTGCCGTTGTTGAGGAGAACGGAGACATCGTTCGTGGCGCGGTTTGCTGTTGCGATGTCCGGCCGCCCGTCCCCATTCAGGTCTGCGATAAACACCCCGACGGGTTGTCCGCCGACGGGAAGGCGCACCGGCTGCTCAAATGCAGGCGTAGATGCGGCTCCGGAGGCGTTGAAATACACCTGCACGAAGTCCGAATCCGCAGCCGCCACAACGATGTCCAGGAGGCCGTCGCCGTTCAGGTCGCCCGCCCGCGTGCAGCTGCGTCCGGGAATGCCGGTTAGGGAAGCCGCCTGCGTCCAGGTCCCCGATCCCCCGCTGAACAACGCGAGGGAACCCGTCGGGTCGCTCAACAATACACCCCTCCCGTCACCCACTGCGGTAAATCGCCCCGCTGCCACCGATCCACCGGCGAACAAGTCCCCGGCCACCGGATCCCGTTTCGTCAGGCTGGCCGGTGCCGACGGCTGGATCGAAAATCGCCATATGTGCGGACGTGCGAGAGGAAACGACGACACCGCGGACACAAACGCGCTGGTTACCGTCGCCGTGACGACTTCGCCCCCGATGAAATTGCCGGCCAGCGCGACATGCGCCGTGTAACCGCCATCCGGGCTTGAAAGGGAGGCAATCGGATGCGCGCCGCTCTGTTCCCCCACAACCAGAACCGCCTGCGGATTATCCATCGACATGCGCGTGTTGAACGAAACGGTGAGGGTGTTTCCGGCAAGCCGTGTGGTGGCACCGTTGACCGGGCTCGTTGCCACCACCTGCGGACCGGTTGCCCGGAAAGAGACGGTATCGCCCGCAAACGTTGGCCTCCCCGTCGAATCACGCAGGGTCGGGAGTCCGATCACCCGGACCGTCTCATACGGTTCAAATGCCCGTTGCGGGGTGAGCGTCACGACGCTGGAAAGGGTATCTGCCGCATGGGTACAGGCGAAGGGAATGGTTCCCGAAGCACCGAGAATCGTTAACGCACCGTCAACGCTCGCGGGATCCAGCCAGAAATTGAAACGCAACGACACGGGGGACGTTGCAGGCACGTGGGTTGCCCCGTTCGCGGGGATGCTGCTCACGATGCGCGTGCCCTCGGTGCTGAACGACCACGAACGGGGATTCGTGAGGGCTATCGTGCGCCGGTCGTTCGACTGGAGACTCAGAATGCGGCCGGTGAGAGAAACCGTCACCGTTTCGTGCGGGCGGTACGGCGTACGCGGCGTCAGGACATACTCCGTGTAGGACGCGTAATTCACCCTCCGCGTCTGTTTCGCAACGCTTACCGGAATGCGTCTCGTCTGCCCGCTGTTGTCGATAGTGCCTGTTATCTGCACCCACTGGCTGTCGAGGTTTGCCA
>JAKPPK010000023.1 GCA_029547385.1 Candidatus Latescibacterota bacterium | reverse complement strand
AATTAAAACGTCCCGCCGGAATGGAATGGAGACGTTTATCTGATGCCAGCCGTCGGCCAGCGAAGTATTGAGAATTTGCGCGGTCGCCGGTGAGAACCGGATTCCGCCGATTCCCTTTCCTTGGAAAATCGCCGCTGCTGCGTCTGCATAGTCGCGTGCTGTCGATTCGCCGGAGAGAAGTGGAACAAAAATCTGAATCACCACCACGCCGACGTACCCGGCAAGATTGCTCCCCGGAGATCCGATGGACCTCCACGAGCCTTCCCCGTCGAGCACGTTGAATCGTACCCACGCCCCCGATGGAGGCGTGAAATTGACGTTCGGCCATGCTATCGGCGTTTTCGCCTCGTAGACCGCAGGCGGGCCGGCGCTTTTCAGCGTCTTCCAGCCGGTAGAGAACGCGCCCGCAAGCGTATCGAAGGTTGATTTGCTGTTCATGCCGCACCCCCGTTGAAATGCGCTTCAATCTCTTCGACGGATATTTCAGCCACACCGAGAGGGGCCTGCATGGAATGTCCATGCTCAAGCGCTGCCGCGTAGGGGAGATTATTCGAGATGTGGATTTGTTTGAGGTCGCGGTATGCCGAGAGGATTATTGAACCTCTCATCACAGCGTCATCGACGGTGCTTTCCGTCGTCGTCTCATCCGCGCCGCCTATGCCGGTCATCCAGTTCGCTTTAAACCGTCCGGTTTTCACAGGGCTTTTCATAGTCACCTTTTTGAGCAAGTCGAGCGCAATCTTGCGGATGAATTTCGGCGCCTGTTCTTTCTCAAGCGATACCCCCCAGCGCGTCAGGTCGATTGAAAAGTGTTTCGCGTTAGCCACATCCTCACCTCCTCAGTTGGAGGTCGTAGTACAGAACCTCCCCGCCCGGCTGGAACGGCTCGGAACGCATTATCCTGTATCGCTCCGTCTTCACGTCGATGAAGTCTCCGGCGACCGGCGTTGTGGCGATATCCGCCGCGAGCATGAGCTTCACGTCTCCCGCTTGAATCGTCGTGCCGTCCACCATGTGCGCGGCGTAGGAGAGTAAAAGCCCTTTCCCCTGATAGGTCGCTTCCGTCTGTGCGGGAGGGTCCCATGGATTCGTCGGCGTTGCCTGTGTGAGACGAACCAAGGCGACCGCAGCCCCGAATTTTCTCAGTGCCGCAGTCGCCTTGTCCGCTTTCGCCTGCCAGTTCATCTTACGCTCAGCTCGATCTCGAAACGATCCCCGCCTGCGAGGTTCCCGCC
>JAKPPK010000215.1 GCA_029547385.1 Candidatus Latescibacterota bacterium | reverse complement strand
GGAGCAAAACACGTGGATTCTCTGGCGTGCAAGACCGCCCGCGATCAAGAAAGACTGTTTCGTAATTGAGTATTTTTTGTCTGGCAGTTTGTCGCTTTCGCCAAATGGCGACATGATACAGAACGTACGACGGCTTCAAGGTCTCTGAATCTGCTGGCATAACAGACTGGACAAACAAGAAGAAGGAACAAGCCCTGCGCCGGCCTTAACTCGGTGCTGAAAGGGAACTAACCCTTAACCAAGCGAACATTTCAAACTGATTTTATGAAAAACTCGAAACCTTCCGTGTTTTCCAGCGTCTAAAGGGTGTACAAGTCAACCTTTGACCTGAATGCATGGAGGATTTCGAGTGAACACGATTATAAACAATCGGGTGCGGAATGCGAAGCAGCGGATCGCCCGGCGATTGGCGGGGAGCCGAGAAGATCAGGGCAAGCCGATGTTCGGCAGCGAGGGGATTCGCATAGAGATGGCGGAGAGGGTGCGGGCGATCGGCGTCGGCGGGATCGGCTTGGTCCATCAGTTGGCACGCGAAGTGGGTTTGGTCGACGCCATCGACCGTCGCCTGCACGTGCTGAAGATCCATCGACCCTACCATGAATCGGACCACGTGTTGAACTTTGCCTACAACGCGATGTGCGAGGGGATTCGGCTGGAGGACATCGAACTCCGCCGCAACGACGAGGTCTTCCTCGACGCCTTGGGCACCGAGCGGATTCCCGATCCCACCACGGCAGGCGACTTCTGCCGCCGCTTCGACGAGACAGGCATTCGCAGCTTGATGGATGCCGTCGATGAAGCGCGGCTGAATGTCTGGGCACGGCAACCGAAGGAGTTCTTCGACCGCGCGACGATCGACATGGATGGAACCCTGGTGATCACCACGGGCGAGTGTAAGGAGGGAATGGATATCTCCTATCAAGGCACGTGGGGTTATCATCCGCTGGTGATCTCGCTGGCGGAGACGGGCGAGGTCCTGCGACTGGTCAACCGTTCGGGCAACCGCCCGAGCCACGAAGGAGCCGCCGAGGAAGTCGATCCGGTGATCACTCTGTGCCGAAAAGCCGGCTTCCGAAAGATCGTCTTTCGCGGCGACACGGCCTTCAGTCAATCTGCAAAGCTTGATGCCTGGGACCGCGAGGGCGTCACCTTCTACTTTGGTTTCAAGGCGATGCCGAATTTGGAGAAAATCGCCGACGACTTGCCTCCCACCGCTTGGCGGAAGGTGCTGCGGCCTCCGCGTTGGGAAGTCAAAACCGAGCCACGGCGGAAGCCCGTCAACGTCAAGCAGCGGATTGTCCGTCGCCGCGGGTACGAGGTGCTGCAACTGAAGGACGAAGACTACGCCGAATTCGACTACCAACCTGTCGGGTGCAAGCAGCCGTATCGCATGGTCGTCCTCCGCAAGGTGATCTCCCACGAAAAGGGCGAGCAGCGGCTGTTTGACGAGGTCCGTTACTTCTTCTACATCACTAACGACTGGGCGTGTGACGCCGAAGAGGTCGTCTTCGAAGCCAACAATCGCTGCGATCAGGAGAACCTGATTGCCCAACTCGGAGGTGGGGTCCGGGCGCTCTCTGCGCCGGTCGACAACCTGTACAGCAACTGGGCCTACATGGTGATGACCAGCATCGCCTGGAACCTCAAGGCCTGGTGGGCACTGTGGCTGCCGGAGTCGGGCCGTTGGCAAGAAAAGCATCAGACGGAGAAACATCGTGTGTTGCGCATGGAGTTCCGAACGTTCGTCAACGCGTTTATCAAGATTCCCTGCCAGATCGTGCGCATTGGCCGCAAACTGATCTACCGGGTATTGAGTTATAACCCGCACTTGCCGGTGTTCTTCCGGCTTGCCAAGGCGTTGCGCTGCTGACGGAGTAGACAACGAAGCCGGAGTCCGGATGCTCCGGTAAAGCCGCAACCCTCAACCGCACCAAGGTGCAGCGCGAACTGCCGATGAAGCCAAATCCAACCTGAAATGAAATACCGACACCCGCACGTCGGCCGGCTTCTGGTGCGCCCTGACTGTCCCTACAAATCTCCGACAAATTACCTTTCTATGTTCGCTTGTTTAAGGGCTAGCCATCACAAAGCACCTTAGCGCTCGTGCTCGTTGCCCGGCACTCAAGTCCGGCGTCTATCCACGCATCAACGCCTCATTTATGAGATCAGCGATCCACGGGGGTACAATGACGTCGCGGTTACTTGGAGCCTCGGGCCGCGGAAGCGTATCTACGGCTCGTCCTGTATCATCCGACTTGCCCAGCAGTCCCAGCCAAAAGACTTCGTGTAACAAAATGTTCGCGTAGGTCTGGGTAAAGGTCGCCCCCGGGACGTTCGGCAGCGAGTCTCCT
>JAKPPK010000200.1 GCA_029547385.1 Candidatus Latescibacterota bacterium | reverse complement strand
GCGGAATTAGGTGTCTGCGATGCCGATCACCATTCTGCTCGTGGAAGACGAGCCCGGGATCCGCAGCGTGACGGCGAAGTGGCTCGCCCACCACGGGTACGCGGTCGACGAGGCGGAAAACGGCAAAGAGGGGTGGGAGTGTATTCAGCAACGCGCCCCCGACCTCGTCATCACCGACATCGCCATGCCGGAGATGGACGGCGTGGAGCTCTGCCGGTTGATCAAAACGACGGAATCCACTGCGGATATCCCGGTGCTCATGTTCACGAGCCATGCGGAAGCGGACCTCCAGCTTGCCGGCACCAAAGCGGGTGCGGACGCATACATTCCCAAAAATGGCGACCTCCGTGTGTTGAACGCGCGCATTGAAGCGCTCGCGGCCGCGCGGTCCCGCGCCCGGCAGGAGACCGAACGGACGCGCCGGCTCACCCTCAGCCAGAGCGTTACCACCCTCGCGCACCACATCAACAACAGCGTGATCGCCATCCACGCCACTGCCTCCGTGGTTGATCCGAACAACCCGCAACAGGCTCAGAAGCTTCGGCACGTCTGCCAGACGGAAGCGCGGAAGATGCTCCTCGTGCTGAAAGCGCTGAAAGAGATGGCCGAACGCGAGGAGCTGAAAACCACCGTCTACGTCGGCAACGAACTGATGTTCGACCTCGAAGCCGCCCTCAGGCAGCTTGATTCCGGGGCCAAATCCCCGCCGCGCTGACCGGAGGTCTCCCTTCCCCCCGCTTGCGCTGTAATAGGTCGTGTAGGACGTATAGTCCGCTCTCCCACTCCGTCCCTCTTTCTTACTGAGGCAAGGAGGTGTCTTCGTGTCAAGGCTTTTCGCGAAGAAGTTGCAGATTTGCATCAGGATTTTTTTGGAAGGTTAAGCCGAGGACGGTCTCCGAGTGGCGGGAGGACGAAGTCCGAGCGGCGTATCGAGGAGCCCGGCCCGGCGGTTCACCTTCCGTTGGCTCGTACGTACCACTGCCGGTGCGTCTCGATACGTCTCCCTCGCGTACGCTCGTGAGCCACTCGACGACCGGCAAGTGGGCACCCGAACAGCGGTCATCAAGTGGCGTCCGCCGGACGGTCGGCGGACGGTGTATCGAGATGACCGCAAAAGCCGCGCCCGGCCGCCCCGGTCTGGATTCCCGCCTCCGCGGGAATGACGGATTGTGGGCGTGTTCCTGACCCTCTGGCAAAGAAAAAGTCAATGACTTTCCGTTCGTCATTTCCGACAGCGCAGGTGTATGCTGATCATCCCGAAGAAGCGAACGTCATTCCCGCGCAGGCGGGAATCCAGCCCAGTGCGAATCGCCCTGCGAAGCTGTTCCCCGCCCTCGCCACTTGCCCCCCCTTCCCAATGACTATACTCCCGTGCGATCAACACACCGCACGTTGTTGACACCCGGTGCTGACAGGGCTACATTCAACGCATTGTGATATGCGCTCAAGGCATCGGCT
>JAKPPK010000194.1 GCA_029547385.1 Candidatus Latescibacterota bacterium | reverse complement strand
CGTATTCGCTCAGATCCGCCGACAGAACGCGATCTCGCACGGACGGTTGCAGACGTTTGCGCACGGATGCATCATCCACACGCGAAAAGTGGGGAATCATCACCCCGCCAATGATGCGGGCACTCTCTCCGGGCCAGGCGCGGTAGGCGATCGGGGATGATTCTTTCCCCGAGTCTTCTTCTGTGAGTTCGAAAGCCTTCTGCCGCTGATACACGCCGCCGCGAATCCACACCGTTACACCGCCTTCCGGCAATCCCGCGGATGCGGCCAAAGCCCTTATCTGGTCCCGGGCGCGCTCCAGTGTGGCAAAGGGTGCGCAAGCCGATCCCTCATTGGCGTCGTTGCCGTGCGGGGCGACGAAAAACTCGGACGGTGTACCTGACATCTGAGTTCCTTTGGTATCAGTTTGCCTGTTTCGCGTGTCTGTGTGCGAGGCACGCAAGGATATCTTGGTCGCTGGATTGCGGCTCGGCAACTCCTGCGCCGCAGAAACAGGACGATGCTGACAAGAGGAAGTGTGCCCTGAAACGGGTCTCTGCGATCTTCGAACTGCTATAGTTGCGCCCATGCGCGCGCCCGCCAAACCGACGGCCGCCACTCTCTTCCCCCCGTTTCTCCGACTTTCCCCTGTCTCTTCAGGCGGTGGGGGCAGCTACTCCCGCGCACGTTGTGCGGCATCGTTCCATACGTATTCGCCGGTAGATTCCACGAAAACGCTCAGCCGCAACTCGGAAAACCATTTCCGAAACAGACGTTCGTCGTTCAGAACAGCCTTTCGGGCGGCTTTCACGGCAAACTCCACCAGAAAACGCCAAAGAAACACCGCGCAAAGAGCACAGAGGGCCGCGAGAATGTACAGGGAATTCCAAGCCGCCAGACTGGCTCCCGCGACGGCGACAAGAATCGACACAACCAGCATCCAACCCGTCGCGCGCGCGGCGAACCGACATTCTGCACCCGAAAGAAGGACCCAGAACAAAACAAACCTCCGGTCCAGCCCGATTACGATCTCATGGTTGCGGAAAGCCCTTCGGAGGTTGTCGAAATCACGCCAGTGGCGCTTGAGTATCTCACTGCCCGCCATGTGCTCCGTCGCCCCCGGCCGGAAACCCATCTTTCAGGAAATGGACCACTTTGGAAACGGTGTCGGGAGGGATCTTCGAGCGCGCATTGCGGAGCTCGGCTAGTACATACCGCGTGGTTTTCGGGATGTCCATCGGAGGCGAGATTTCTTCAATCAGCTTGGCGATCTGGCGCACGTCGCGAGTTGGGCAGTTCAGGTATCGCGCAACTTCCCCGTGTGACGCTTTCATCTGGTCCGCGCCGTTCGGAGCGCCCCGGGCCACCAGACGCGGGGCGCGCGAAACTCGAGGGCGCGCGGAGACAACGGCGGGGGAGTCGTCCTTCTCTTCTTCGTCCTCACCATCTTGCGGTTCGTCGGAACGTTCCAGCCGCACCTCAGGCTCATCTTCAGCTTCATCTTCTTCAACACGAACGCGCGGCTCGCGCACAGGCAAAGCGCGACGCGGGGTCTCGGTTGGACTTGCTTTCTCGGGAACCGGCGGCCGCGCAGGAGAAACCATTTCTGGCGCTATTGAAGCCGCATCCTGCAAAACAGTTGTGCTTTTCTCAGGGCTATTCTTCGGCTCATCGTGCGTGATTCTCGCTTGTTCGGTCACCGGCGTGTCGATCGTCCCACGCTGGAGTGCGGTGATCGCACAGGATGCACACATGTTCGCCGAGCGGCCGTCCAACGTAAGTTGTGCAATATTGGGAAAAAAGTTGCCGCACCGATCGCACGGCACAAATTCCCCAAGCAGGGCATCGAGTTGCTGGTGCAGCCGCTTTGCTTCCTGAAACGTGGCGGCGGATATAGGGCGTTTCCCCAGATTTGCCAGTTCGGCGGCTATAGCGGTGATGCGATCGCTGAAAATGGGCGCGGGAGGGGACATTCAGCTCTCCGGAAACCGTTACGAGCATGGGCACGATGGGTGTGTACGTCGGAAGATAGCAGGGGAGCCGAACCGCGGCAAGCCGGGACTCACTCCGTACTGCCGGTTGCAGCGGCAAATGGTACAGTCCTTCGGGCCACATGCTTCAGCGAGTGCCACGGGCGAACAGAACTCGTGAATCCCACAGCCGGGGATCCTGAACAACTGGATACACACCCACGAAAATGCCCGATTACCATTGTCCTCGAACGCCGGGTCCATGTCCTGAAGCGGTTCAGCTTTGAGACGAACCTCGTTCGCTGAACGTAACGCAGTAGGTCTGCAGGGAACAGCGCGAGCAGTTGCTGATGTCCATCTTCAACGGGCAATCGCCAAGAATCCCGAGGCGACTCAGAGCGTAATCATACCGGATCGGATCTGCCGGGTCGAAGCGCCGAAGCTTTCGCGTAACCTCCAAAGCCATCTTCCAGTCGATCGTGGATCGGCGGGTGAGGCCTATCTGCCTGCAGATCCGGGCAACGTGTGTGTCGAGGGGCAACACGAGCAACGACGGTAAAACGGTTCTCCAGAGACCCAGGTCGGGAGATGCGCGCCGGACTACCCACCTCAAAAAGAGGTTCATGCGTTTGCACGCGGATCCGTCCGCGGGTGACGGCAGCAGATGCCTGAAGAAGCGTCGTTGCTCGATCCTTCGCCCTCCCTGTTCCCGCAGAAACGACACAAACGCGTGCAGCGCAACACCGACATCCGGTGCGTCTTTCGGTAATCCGCGGCAGAACGCGCGTTCCAGCGAGCCATGTTTCCTCAGGACTTGCGCGAGGATCGAGGACATTATGGCCACGTCCTCTCCTGTGTGGAGTCGGTGTCGCCATCCGGTAAGACATCTCGCGTCGTCCGAGTGGTGTGAGGCGGTAACGAACGCATAGGGTCCGCCGGGCATTCGGCGGAAAAGATCACGCAGATTCCGCACGATGATCCTGGCGTTGCCGTATGCGAACATCGCGGAGAAGAACGCTGCAATCTCCTGATCCCGCGGGTCGGAGAATTCGCGGACTACGACGAGCGGGTCCGGATCCAGTGCCGATTCGTCGTAAGTGTTGCACAGGTTCTCCAGGGCGGTACCGAGGTCCGATCGCACCGAATCCCTGTTTTGAGTGGTGCGGTCCGGCGCCATCCGGTTCGTGCCGGCGCGCGTTTTTGTCCTCACGGCGTGTGCCGCGGCCACAGGTCGGTGTACATCGTTGCGACGGCGCAAGGGGCGTTCTCACCTGAGAGGGACTTCGGCACCCATGGAACACGCGAGGAGCTTCAGGGGGTGCAACGTCGTTTTCCTCGTTCCGAACTCCATCTGGAGTTTGCATGTGCTGCAGTCTGTCACTCCGTAGTTGATCGAGGGATCAGCCAGATGGTCAAGCAGCCTCTTGCCGATTGCCATTGAGGTTTCGAAATGCGCGCGTTTCATGCCGTATGTTCCGGCCATACCGCAACAGCCTTCATCGAGAATCTGTACCCGGAGCGACGGGATGCGCCTGAGGATGTCTACTGCCGGCAGCCCAACCCGCATCGCCTTCAGGTGACAGGGTGCATGGTATGCGACACTGAAATCCAGTGCCCGTAGAGGAAGGTCAGTGCCAGTACGCAGTCTTTGTTCGATGAATTGAGAGGCGTCCTGCATACGGCTGGCGACCAACTCGGCAGCGCCCGAGCCGAGAATGTCACGGTACTCGTCCTTGAGAAAGAGCGTGGCCGTAGGTTCCGTGGCAATGATGCGCAGGCCCGCCTCGGCATACGGGCGCAATGCGTCAACATTGTGCGACGCGAGTCGGCGTACCCTCGTGAGCCCGCCGTTGGCGGCGGCAGCAATTCCGCACGGGAGAGTCTCCGGCACGATCATACGGATTCCGAGCCTGTTCAACACCGCGTGCAACGCTTTTCCTACATCGGGGTCATGGTATTGCGCCCACTGGTCCGGGAAGTACACAACGGCCTCTTCCCCCGCAGATTGCTCATTCTTTCCGTGTGTGCGGTGCCACGACGAGAAGGTCTTTCCAGCGAACCGGGGCAGTCTCCGCCGGTGGTCAATCCCTGAGAACAGGTCCAGTGCGGCTCCGAACAACGGTTGTCGCGCAACCACGTTGGAAAGGGGTGAGAAAAACCTGCCTGCGCTACTGAGAAAGTCGGATGCTCCCATTGCGATTTCAGCGATGGAACGGCCTTTGTGTTCGCAGTACTGGCCCTTTGCAATCAACATGATGCGCCCGATGTCTACGCCGGAAGGGCATTCGAACGAGCACATGCGGCAGCCGATACACGTGTCCAGTATCCGTTTCCAGTCTTTGGTCTTGCGAAAGGATTCCGGCAACTCGCCACTTGCAAAAAGACGGAGCAGGTTCGCTTTCGCGCGCGGAGTGGCGGCTTCGTCTCCGAGTGCCTTATACACCGGACACATGGTGACAGGCGGTTCGGGTATGCGGCACGTTCCGCATCCGTGGCAGCGCGATATTATGTCCGTGATCTCATCAGGTGCTACCGGGAGAGGCGTGCCCAGAGGTTGAAGAGTGTGCCCGCTGCCGAGCCGCAGGTCGCTGTCCAACGCGTGGGGCGCACGGGTCACTTTTACGTCCGGGTTCAGGATGTTCGACGGGTCGAACAACTCTTTGACGTCCACAAACACGTCGCTGAGTTCGCCGTACATTTGGCGAAGAAAAGGAGCCCGCGCTCTCCCGTCGCCGTGTTCCCCGCTCATGGAGCCGCCAAACCGACACACCGCCCCGAATACGGCACTCGCAAGCGGTTCCAATTTGGCGATATCACGCGCATCGGTGAGGTCGAGCAGCGGGCGGACATGCAGATTGCCCTGACCTGCATGTCCATATATCGCCGCTTCGACATCGAAGCTCTGGAAAATGACCTTCAAATCGCCGATGAATGTTCCCAGTGACTCCGGCGGCACAATTACATCCTCTACGAATGCCACGGGCCGCTTTTTTCCGGGCAAGGTGTAAAGGATAGGCAGGGTTGCTTTCCGCACGTTCATGAGTGCACTGTGAGTCGCTGCGTCGAACGCGAACACATGTCCCGTGGCGAGATCGTGAGACCGTTCCACAGCCATTCTGCACGCGGATTCCGTGGTCTCCGAATTGTCGCCGTCGAACTCCACGAACAACTGTGCAACTGCATCGGTCGGCAGGAACGCTGCAAGTTCGGGACGATGGGCGCGTATCATGTCCAGCGCGGTCTGGTCCATGATTTCCACCGCACTGGGGCTCAGCGGAAGGATCGTATGTACAGCCTCCCCGGCAGCCTCCACGCTGGCGAAATTGACCAGCACCATTGAAGATGCAAGCGGCTTAGGCACGATCTCGAGTTCGGCCTCCGTGACGATGCCGAGTGTGCCCTCAGAACCAACTATGAGGCTCGCGAGGTCTACGCCGTCAGGTCTCAGTGCTTTGGCCAACTGGTACCCGCTGGAGTTCTTCGCGCACTTCGGAAACATCTCACGGATGTGGGAATCGTGTTGCCGGAGGATCGCCGGAATCTCGTCAACCAAACGGGTCAGCAGAGATGTCTGCGGCGATATCGGCACGGCTTCGGAACCGCGGAACTCCACAACTGACCCGTCGGTGAGAACACACCGCACCGCGGCGACGTAATCGATCGTGGACCCATACTTGACGGAACGCGCGCCGCTCGAATTGCATGCAATCATGCCCCCAATCGTTGCGTAGTCCCCGCTTGAGGGGTCTGGTGGGAACATCAATCCGCGAGCCGCGAGATGCCTGTTCAGCACTCCAAGTGTGATACCGGGCTGAACCCTTACGCGGCGCCGGTGCTCGTCCAGTTCCAGCACCGCGCGCATGAAGCGACTGAAATCCAGAATGACCCCTCGACCAAGCGCCTGTCCGACAAGTGAAGACCCGCCACCGCGGGCGGTGACAGGGATGCCTGTCTCGGCTGCGCGACGCACGACGGCCACCACTTCCGCTTCGGATTCCGGGAACACGACGGTGGACGGCGTGATCTGATACATACAGGCAGCGGTGCTGTACTGGGCCCGTGTCAGCGGGTCCGAAGCCACGTGGCGGGCACACCCTGAGAAATCGCGGGTTTTCTGTTCAACAATAGCCATCGGGTGCTTTCAGAAAGAGGTTTCTCGCGGTTTTTGTGCCGAGGGATCCGGGAGGAGCCCTTTTCAAAGGTACGGAGCGCGGGCCACCTGGTAAATCGCCGGATGTGCGGGCAATTCCGTCCCGTACGTTTGCCGCCGACGACAGCGAGGGGTATTTTCTGGTGGGGCGCACGGCGGCCGAACATTCGTCAACAGGCAGTTTGAGGGGGATCCGAATGAACAGCGGCATTCTGGCAGTAATCCTCGGAGGCGGACAGGGCGCTCGTCTTTACCCTCTCACGAAAGTGCGTTCGAAACCTGCCGTTCCTATCGGCGGCAAATACCGATTGATCGATATACCCATCTCCAATTGCCTGCACAGTGGGATTGACACGGTCTACGTCCTCACGCAATTCAACAGCGTTTCCCTGCACAGACACATCCACCGCACCTACCGGTTCGATGTATTCGGAAGGGGGTTCGTGGAAATCCTCGCGGCTGAGCAGACGATGGAGAACACGGGCTGGTTCCAGGGTACCGCAGATGCGGTGCGACGAAGCCTTCGCTACATCGATTTGCCCGACTACAAACACATCCTCATTCTTTCCGGCGACCATTTGTATCGCATGGATTACCGGGAGTTTGTTGCCACGCACCTCCGGAGCAACAACGACGTGACGGTTTCCGTCAAACCTGTCGGTCTCGAGGAGACGTCCGGTTTCGGAATCGTTCGGATGGACGAAAGCCGGGAAATCATCGAGTTTCTGGAGAAGCCGACGGAACCGGCAGATCTTGAACGATTGCGCCTTCCTGATGCACCTCCCGGGAGGAATTTCCTGGCGTCGATGGGAATCTACGTGTTCCGTCGGGAGGTTCTGGTGGATCTCCTGAACCGCGGAACTGAGGAGGATTTCGGCCGACAGGTGATCCCTCGCGCAATCGCCGAGACGCGTGTTGGCGCGCACCTTTTCGACGGGTACTGGCAGGATATCGGCACGATCGGGTCGTTTCATCGAGCCAACATTGACCTTGCGGCGGAGCTTCCACCCTTCAATTTCTACGAGCCGGGGGCGCCCATTTACACTCATCCGCGATTCCTTCCCAGCTCCAAGATCAACAATGCGCACGTCCAACAGAGCATGTTGAGCGAAGGTTCGATAGTGATGGAAGCGGACATTCAGCAGAGCATTATCGGTATTCGGAGTATCATCCAGAGGCACGCGGTCATACGGAAATCAGTCATCATGGGGGCCGATTTCTACGAAACTGACAGGGACCGCGCCCACAATCGGTCTATCGGGCGTCCGGACGTTGGCGTTGGCGAGAAATGTCTTATCGAAAACGCCATTGTGGACAAGAATGCACGCATCGGGGACGGAGTGCAGATCATCAATGCGGCGAAGATCAACAACGCGCGCCACGCCGATTACGTTATTGCCGACGGTATCGTCGTGATTCCTAAGGACGCGGTGATTCCACCGGGAACCGTGATTTGAAGCCACCGATTGACAGAGCGTGGTGTGGGATGACTGGCCTGCCTCTCGTCTTGGAAAACGTATCGAAGTCTTTTGGACCAACCCGCGCCGTTGACAATCTTTCGCTTGCTCTTCGGGCTGGATCTGTGTGCGGATTACTTGGTCCGAACGGGTCAGGGAAAACCACCACCATTCGGATGATCATGGGTATCCTGTTGCCCGATTCAGGGGATTTGCGACTCTGGGGAGCTCCCGCCGAGGGCGCGGTTCGGAAACACGTGGGATACCTGCCGGAGGAGCGCGGCCTCTACGCAACCATGACTGTTTTCGACCATCTGATTTTCTTTGCCGAATTGCACGACCTATCGCGCCGAGACGCAAAAGACGCTGTCGCAGAATGGTCCGAAAGGTTTGCGACGAATGGTGAGTCGTCGCCGAAGTCGTGGTGGGGGCGCCGCGTACAGGAGCTATCCAAAGGGCAGCAGCAGACTGTCCAACTCATCGGAACGCTTCTCCATCGCCCCGGGCTTGTGATCCTTGATGAGCCCTTTAGTGGGCTCGACCCCGTGCACACGGGCCATCTGCGGACGATCATACGCTACCTCAAGGAGTCTGGCGTCGCGGTTCTCCTTTCCACTCACCGAATGGAACAAGCAGAGCGGCTTTGCGACGACATATGCCTCATCCACCATGGGAAGGCGGTGCTGTCGGGCGCACTGCGTGAGGTAAAATCCGCCTCCACGAGCCGGTTGGTGGAACTGCGTATGGACCGTGTTCCCGACTTTCTGGAACCCGATGATCTGATCGCTGCCGTCGAAATAGTCTCCGATGGCGCGCGGATCCGTCTTCGGCAGGGTGCGGACGCGCAGATGGTGCTTGACCGCGCGATTCGGCGAGGGCGCGTGCTGAAGTTCGAGATAGTGGAGCCCTCCCTGGATGACCTCTTCATCGAGGCGGTGAGCCGATGAACGGAAAACCCGTGCTCACCATCGCGCGGCGTGAGTACATCGCACGCGTCAAAACGAAAAGTTTCGTCGTCATGACGGTTCTCATCCCCCTGATCATGGGTGCAAGCGTAGCGGCCCCGATGTTCCTTGTGAAAGCGGAATCTCCCCGACAGCGGGTGCTCGCGGTTGCGGACGAAACCGGGCTCGTATTCGACTCACTCCGGTCGCTGCGGGAGGAAACCCTGCCGAACGGCAAACCGCGTTATCTAATCGAACGGGTGGCGGCGACTCCTCGTGCAGTGTCTGATGCGCGCAGGCTGGTGGAGCTGGAAGCCTACGACGCGTTTGCCTTCGTACCGGCAGGGGCCGTCGACGGTCTCCCGGTAACATATTACACCAACGGGGTGCCGAACCCCCAGGAAGTAGACCATGTCAGGGGTGCCTTCAACAGGGTACTGATTGCCGGCAGGCTTGCGCGGGAGGGGCTTGATCCGGCACGTGTCTCCGCCCTGACGCGGTCCGTCCGGTTCGACGTTGTTGCGTTGCAGAAAGGAGCCGCGCCAAAAACCGCCCAGGCAGCTTTCGCGGCCGCTGTGGCATTGGCGATCCTGATGTACATCAGCTTGACGATGTACGGCGCGTTCACGATGCAGAGTGTTGTGAACGATAAAGCGTCGCGGGTTGTCGAGATCCTCGTGTCAACGGTATCGCCCACGGAGTTGATGTATGGGAAGATCCTTGGCACCGGTTGTGCCGGACTCACACAACTGGGCATCTGGATGGCAGTGATTCTGGGTGTCTCAATCGGCATGCCCGAAAGTGCGGTTGCGAAGACGTTCCATGCCGCGGCGGATGTCTCGATCCCCGCCCTCATCCTTTTTTTCGTGACCGGCTTTTTCCTGTATGCTTCGCTCTACGCCGGAGTCGGTGCGATCTGCACGACGAACGAAGAGGCGGGGCAACTCCAGTTGCCCGTGTCGCTTCTTCTGATGGTTGCGTTCTTCCTGGCGGTGTCCGGCGTGAACGACCCCGGTAGCACCTTGATCACGGTGCTGTCGTACGTGCCGTTTTTCGCT
>JAKPPK010000167.1 GCA_029547385.1 Candidatus Latescibacterota bacterium | reverse complement strand
TCCTTCTCCTGCTCCATCCAGTCCATCGTCGCCGCGCCGTCGTGAACTTCGCCGGCCCGGTGGATGCGTCCCGTATAGAGAAGAATCCGTTCCGTGGTAGTCGTCTTGCCCGCATCAATATGGGCCATGATGCCGATATTGCGCGTGCGTTCCAATGGATATTCGCGTGCCATGTCCAGATCTTGTCGTTTCTCACCAAGACAGACCCGCCTCTGCGTGGGATGCTATCCTCCCCACAGCAAGAGGCGGTTATATGGTATGGTGCTTGGGTTTACCAGTGATAGTGAGAAAACGCCTTGTTGGCTTCCGCCATGCGGTGCGTGTCCTCACGCTTGCGAACCGAATTGCCTTCCCCGTTGGACGCAGCGATAATCTCTGCCGCCAGCCTTTCTGCCATTGTCCGTTCGCTGCGTTCACGCGAGTACTGAATCAGCCATCGCATCGCAAGCGCTTGACGCCGATTGGAAGGAACTTCAACGGGAATCTGGTAGGTCGACCCGCCAACACGCCGCGGGCGAACTTCTATAACCGGTTTGATATTATCGAGTGCTTTCTGAAACACCGACATCTCGTCCTGCCCCGTCCGCTCCCCGATCATCTGGAGGGCGGTGTACAGGATCTGCTCCGACGTGCTCTTTTTGCCGCTCACCATCATGTTGTTATTGAACTTGGCAAGGACAACGCTGCCGTACTTGGGGTCCGGCAGAAGCTCTCTTTTTGATACCCTGCGTCTTCGCGCCATTCTTCTACCTCACCCCTACTTGGGACGTTTCGTGCCGTACTTGGACCGGCTCTTGTGTCTGTTGGCGACGCCGGCGGCATCCTGTACGCCGCGCACGATGTGGTAGCGAACCCCAGGAAGATCCGTCACACGCCCGCCTCTGATCAGGACGAGGGAATGCTCTACCAGGTTGTGCCCCTCGCCGGGTATATAGGCCGTCACCTCGCGTCCTGTCGTCAATCGCACACGGGCGATCTTCCGCAGGGCGGAGTTCGGCTTCTTCGGCGTGGTAGTTTTCACCTGAGTGCAAACCCCTTGACGTTGCGGGCAACGACGCAGATCTGGCGACTTGGTCGACGTGGTGACCTGCGAGCGTCCGTGTCGGATGAGCTGGTTGATCGTCGGCATGAACCGTTCCCTTTTGTGAAGCTACAGAGCAATTAAATGTATCGATTGAACTAACCGACGTCAAGGACTTTTGTCCCCAACATCGCTTCTTCTTCCTCATCGTCCA
>JAKPPK010000174.1 GCA_029547385.1 Candidatus Latescibacterota bacterium | reverse complement strand
GCCATGTACGGCATGGCCTGAAAACCCGCGACAGAGGCAACGGTGAGGATGCGGCCCCATTTCCGACGGGCCATCTCGACGGCCGCAAGGTGCATGAGCTCGGTGAACGAAACGATATTCAGGTGCCGCATTCCGCGTGTTTTTTCCGGCGAGATCTCATGGAACTCACCGTATGCGCCTATGCCGGCATTGTTGACGAGAATGTCAACACTGTGTCCCGCTGATTGAACCCGATGCCATAGTTCTGCTGCGGAGTCCGGTTTGCTGAGGTCGGCAGGGAACACCGCCGCTTTGACGGGGAAGCTCCCGGTCATCTCCTCTGCCGCGCGTTCGAGACGTTCAACGTCCCTCGCGACCGGGATCACGTCCGCCCCTTCACGCGCGCAAAGCCTTGCGATGTGGTAACCGATTCCCTTTGAAGCGCCCGTCACGAGCGCTGTTCTGCCTGCGAATGCCGGCATGCGACCTCCTTGTTGCGGATTCCACCCGGAGCCGATTTCAGGTATTCTTAATTTCGTGTTTTTTCTCCCAGCGAGTTCCCCCGCGTGAATGGTTATCACCCCCCAATGGAGATTCGGGTACATGCAACACAGCGTCGCGTCGTTCGGCAGAGATCTTCTTCAGGTGGATTACGCCTCTTATCTCAGCCAGCATGATGTGGTGTATGAAACGCCACCGGCGATCGGATGCCACGGGTTACCCATGGGAAACGGGGTTTCCGGTGCGCTCGTGTGGACTCCTCCGACGACGGTTCGCTGGGAGCTGGGCGGTTCAGATCTCTGGGCAGACGGTCCCGCGCGACCCTTTGGATCATGGAACAAAGAGGACGAGGAGGTTGCTACTGCTCTGCTCTCGGCGGGTTCACTCTCGATCGGTTACGACATCCCTGCGTTCGACTGGGCGTATCTGAAGAAGTTCTCCGCCCGCCTCTCTCTTTTTCCGGCTGAGGTGTCTCTCAACGCGGAAACGCCGTTTTCACGAGTTCGCATGAAGACGTGGATGAACAGCGATCCCTCGTGCCTTATCATACAGTGGTCCGACGATCTGGACGACGCGATCCCTCGAAAGATCACGCTGGAACGGTGGGGAAGCCGTGTGTTCGCGCATTGGTACCGTACCATCGTTCGGGATCCGTCACGAGGTCTCGGTGGAACCGAGGCCAGCGTGCACGGCGACGTGATTATTCTTCGGCACAGCTCCCGCTCGCATGACTTTGTTGTTGCGGCAAAAGTAACAGGTGTTCCTTCGGTTGCACGGGCAGCGCACCGCCATGCCGCTGTGGTGGATGTTGGAGCGGTCCGTTCGGCGGAATTCACCGTCCTGCTCACGATTGCCTCCAGCGAGACCACCGGAGACCCTCTGCAGACTGCGCTGGAACGGATCGCGAATGCGGAAGCGGCGGGAGTCTCGAATCTCCAGACCGGGCACCGCCGGTGGTGGGCGGGTTTCTGGGAGCGCTCGTTCGTGAACATCCCTGATGCGTATCTGGAAAACCTCTGGTACATCAATCAGTACGTGATGGGCTCGAGTTCGCGGGGGGATTACCCGCCTCATTTCATCAACGGAATCTGGAACTGGAATCGCGATTTCCGCGCGTGGAATCACTTTTACCACTGGAATCAGGAAGAGCTGAACTGGCCGGTTTTCGCATCGGGGCATCCCGAACTGGCGCTCGGGTATCTGAAAATGCGTGC
>JAKPPK010000155.1 GCA_029547385.1 Candidatus Latescibacterota bacterium | reverse complement strand
ACAGGATAGCCCTCCTGTCACGTATGACGACGTGTACGCCCTGGCACTTGAGGACGTGGGGCACATCGAGGGAGACGGCACCTGGGTGCCGATCATCCGGGCGACATGGCAGAATCCATCCGACTACACGCCGACGGCGATTAATGTCCGGTGGAGGTACGTAGCCGACGAGGGCGACCCTGATGAAGAATGGACGCTCCACACCAACAGCACGCGCCTGATTACACAGACCAACATTCCAAGCCTTGAAACCGGGCGCGAAGTCGAAGTCTGGGTAAACTGCGTCAGGCCGGACACTGGCAAGGAAACGACAGGCAAAACGGCGTCGATCGTCGTGGGGAAGGACGTGGTGCCACCGGACGCCCCGACAGGATTGACGGCGACGGGCTGGTTCGGGTCGATCATCCTTGAATGGATAAACCCGACCGCGCCGGATTTATCGCATATCGAAATCTGGGAAAACGCCATTGACGACCGTGCAAGCGCGGTGAAGATTGCCGACGCGAAAGGCACGACGTACATGCGGTATCTCGGGAGCTTTCAGGGCCGCTACTACTGGATTCGAGCGGTAGACCTCTCCGGGAACATCAGCGAATGGAACGCGGAAGCTGGCGTGTACGGGTATTCGGATCAAAAGGATCATCAGGACCTCGTAGACATTATCCTGCAAAACGAGCTGGTGCAGGAAGCGATAAAGGACCTGAATACGCCGGTCGACTCGCTGGCTGAGACCGGAATATGGAACGCTCTCTCCGACTACAACGACGCTCTCAAGGAGAACTTGCGTCAGCGGTATCAGGACAAGCTTGCTGAGGCGGCGATACAAGCCGAACTCGGAGCGCTCAACGACGTGAAATATACCATCGCCACGATAAACGAAGAGCGCATCACCCGCGAAGAGGAAGACATGGCGCTTGCATCGCAAATACTGACGATATCCGCGATGCTCGGCGACCCGGACAATCCGGGAGAAGGAACGGTCTACGCCGCGCTCGTTTCCGAACGGACCGCACGAGTCACTGCGGACGAAGCTATGGCGGCGAATATCGACGCTCTGACGGCGGTCATCGGCGATCCGTGGAATCCGGATGCGGGGACCGTGTACGCGGCGCTCAAGACGGA
>JAKPPK010000147.1 GCA_029547385.1 Candidatus Latescibacterota bacterium | reverse complement strand
TACGCCCATTTCCAACGCACGTTGCCACCCTTCGGGAGCGTCCTCCGCCATGATGTCGACGATCACCTTCGCCCCACGTGAATGACATGCGCGTACCGATTCGGAAGAAAGGTTTGCCAGAGAAGAGATCGCAACGTGATTCGTCGGTATGCTGTCGGCAAGAGCGCGCCATGCGGAGACATCCCCCGGGTATTCAGGAAGCGGGCGGATGCGCGGCTCACGCCGAATCATCTCCCTCAACTCCGCCGGGTCGGCGTACACCACCGAAACCTCCACCAACCCGTGCCTTGCGAGGAGATCTACAACGCTATCTGGAGGCGCGTCCTTGCAATCGACGTAGGCGCCGACGTGCCCACGCATGCGCGCGAATACTTCATCCACCGTGGGAATTGATGCTCCGGCGAATGCCGAGGAGAACTTGCTGCCTGCATCGAGCGCCTTGAGTTCCGTCAGCGTGAGGTCTCGCACGCGGCCCTGTCCGTTCGTTCGAGCATCCACCGTGCTGTTGTGCAGGCATACGAAGTGACCGTCCCCGGTTACGCGGATATCCACTTCGATGAGGTCAACACCGAGTGCGATCGCCTGTTCGATCGATTCGACGGTGTTCTCGGGACAGGATTGGTGCGCCCCCCTGTGGGCAACCACGAGGATATGTCTTCGCGATTCAGTTGGTGGTTCCACGTTCGTCCTTAGAGGTGTGCACCCGCTCGTCAGTAACAGGAGGCAGACCCCGGTTGCGATGCCCGAGACCATCATCGCGAAGAACCCGCCGCGCGCAGAAATGGACGACGTCATCTGGTGACTCGCACGGCGAGCATGCGCTCGAGCGCCTTCCTTGCGTTGGAGGCTACCGCATCATCAACGAAAACCTCGTACCTGCCGGTACGAAGGGAATACCAAAGCTTCTCAGGCGTGTTCTTCTGCATGTGCGGGCAGAGGTTGCACGCACAACTGGGCCCGGGTGCGGCTACATAGGTGTTTTCCGGCGCTTCTGTTTTGAACCGGTGCACCATGTTGCCCTCGGTGGCAACGATGTAAGTCTTGCCTCTGTTGGCAGTCACGATGCGCAACATCCCGGCAGTTCCGCGGACGAAATCTGCTTCGTCGCGGATGTTTTTGGGGCACTCCGGATGCGCGAGAATCTGCGCGTCAGGGTGTTCCTTCTTCAGGGTACGCAGGGTGTCTACGCTGAAAAGCTCATGCACGATGCAAGTGGCATTCCACAGGTAAATCTCCCTGTCCGTGTTTTCCTTTACCCAGCCACCAAGGTGCACGTCCGGCACGAAAAGGACCGGCGTTCCGCGTGGGACCGAGTTCACCACTTCCAGCGCATTGCCGCTTGTGCACACCACATCGCTCAGTGCTTTCACTGCCGCCGTGCAATTGACATAACAGATGGTAACCAGATCGTCCCGCCCCAGTTTTTCCTTGAGATGCGTCTGGTAACGAGCGAGATCCTGTGCGTCGCAACCCTCCGCCAGAGAGCACCCCGCTTCGAGGTCGGGCATGAATACGTGGGATTCAGGATTCAGGATTTTCGCAGTCTCCGCCATGAAATGGACGCCGCAAAAGCAGATGCGGGAAGCCTTGACCTCCACCGCCTTTCGGGCAAGCTCCAGCGAGTCGCCGACGAAGTGGGCAGCGTCCTGAATGTGTCCGTCCTGGTAACTGTGTGCCAGGATCAGTATTCCGTTCTGGTCAGCGAACTTGCGCATCTCACGTGGGTCTGGCGCCGGTTCCAACATCACGCCGTCTTCCCGCACTATGGTGTCAACAGCCATCAATTCGTCCTCATATCGCTTCGCTCAGATTTCTTGCCCCTTCGCGTTCGGCAAGAGCCTTGTGTGGTAAATATAAAGGCGTATGGAACACGAAACGGTTCCCTGAGCTGCCGCGTCGAAGGGGGCTTTGAGAACAAAGAGGTAGGAAACCGCCCGAAATTCGCGGAATGATCCCGCCGCCGCGAACACTCGTCAACCCGGCGGGAACTCAGGTCCAACCTTCGTGGTACCCCGTTTCATACATGGCAACCACATTCCCGGCCGGGCTCACTGCCTGAATGTTGTGACACGGCGCGATGATGTACCCGCCGCCAGCACCAAGGATTCTGATGTTTTCCTTTACCTCATTGCGCACATCGTCCACCGAACCGAACGGAAGTGTCTGCTGGTTATCCACACCACCGTGAAAAACAAGTCTGTCCCCGAAGTCCCGTTTGAGGGCTTCTCTCTCCATCCCGTTGCAACGCCATTGCACCGGGTTGAGAACGTCGATTCCAGCCTCGATCATGTCCGGGATTATCGGACGAACCGCGCCGTCGGAATGATGGAAGACAAACACCCCTGCGCTGTGAGCCAGGTCGATCATCCGTTTCATGCGGGGCAGGAGAAACGTGTGGATCTGCGCCGGGGAGAAAAGGAGGCTTTCCTGGGACCCCATATCTTCGGCAACGTACGACGAAAGAATGGATGCCGTCGATCTGGCGGCCTGCTCGTAGATCCGCAATGTGTTCGTGTACGCGAGGTCAAACAACTTGTCTAGACAGTAATGCACGATTTCCGGGTTCTCGACGAGATCAACGAAGGCCTGTTCCAACCCGCGGAGCTGGCAGTACCGAAGAAAAGGCTCCGAGCCGCCGCCGGCAATCGGGCGGTGTTCGTTTCCCCTGATCTGGTCGGGAATGTGAGAGTAATCCCACCAGTCTGCCTGCGGCCAGCGGTAATTGGCTTCGATCTCCTCGACGGACCGGTACCGCGCCAGAGGGTTGTGAACAGCCTCCGTATACACACCGGTGGCATATTCGACGGTTCGGTACCTGATACCGAAGACGTCTTCGCCTTCCGGCGCCGGAGGGCCGACATAGTTGCCACCAACGCTCAGTGTGGCGTCAATGTGAAGCTTCGCGTGCAGTTCCTCGGTGCTGTTCACGCCAAGGTGCGCCTGAAGCTTCCGCGTGGCCTCCGGGGTAGCCCAGTAGTCCATGGGGATTCTGTCGGGTTTCTGGCGGCGGAGCACTGCCTCCCAGCGTTCGCGCGGGGTCATTGTTTCTCGTGGCATCGGCGTCCGACTCCTTCTGATGGGGTTTCTCGATGCAAGCAAAAGATCATTGCTCAACAGGGGGGAACCAAAGCAGCCCTCTTCTCTCGTGTGCCGGGATTCCCGTACCTTTCGGCAGCACCAGTTCTATGACTCAATCTGCGACTTGGGAGGTAAATATGGTGGACATACCTGTTGGCATGTACCGGCCTCATATGCGTGATATTCCTTTATTCGCGTTGCCCGATGGTTTCGTTTTTCGCGATTTCCGCGCGCCGGGAGACGACGGCTCCGGTGACGCCGCCGCGTGGGTAAGAATTCAGGCGGCGGCCGAGGCTCAGTTCATGCAGATAACACACGAAACGTTCCTGAACGACTTCGGAGGGCATGAGTCACAGCTTCCCGGTCGAAGCTGGTTTGTCACAACCGAGAAAGGTGAGGATGTTGCGTCCATCACTGCATGGTGGTGGGATACACCTCCCGATTGCGAGCTTCAAGGCAGAGTCGGTCTGATCCACTGGGTTGCCACAATTCCCGAATATCAGGGCAGGAAAATTGGAAAGGCTATGATGACGAAGGCGATGCAACGCCTTGCCCGGGACCATCAGGTGGCGTATCTGAACACTTCCACGATCCGAATCCCTGCGATCCGGATGTACCTGGATTTCGGATTTCTTCCCGATTTGAAAAAGAATCGTGCGGACGAAGCGTGGTCCCTTGTTCGCGAGTCTCTGAAGCACTCCGCGCTCGGGAATGCGTAACTGCCACCTTACGGCGTTGCACGCTCCCCGTTCATTATCAATACGCAACGACAGGGTGCCCCGTCGGATGTGCGCACACGCAAAGGCATGCACACGAGTTCATAGCCGCCAGCCGGGACCTCCCGCAGGTCGCAGTTTTCGAGGACGAGCACGTCTGAACCAAGAAGCGTTCGGTGAACGGGGAGTTCCGTCGCGTCAGCCGCATCAACGGACGGGGAATCGATACCCACGAGTCGGACCCCGCGCCGGACGAGCGCCGCTGCCGCGTCAGGTGACAGGGAAATCCACGATAAGGGCTTGTGCGCGTCGGGCGGCCCGATAAAGAGCGTTTTGAACAGAACTGCCTCATATTCCTCCAGACGCAGAGCATTCACATCCGCCGCGGTGATGACTCGCTCGGATTTCGCTTCCACAACCTGCGCCGAAAGAAAGAACCTTTCCGGGGGATATTCGTCCAAGGTCTTCCCGCCCGGAAATACATGCGCGGGAGCGTCGAGGTGGGTGCCGCTGTGGCTTGACATCGTCAAGCGGCTGATTGTCACCCCGCCACATTCTTTCGCCTCTCGTTCAAACGCCGGATCGCCGGGGTACGGTGGGGTATCGAAACCGAGCGTGCGAGTGACGTCGAAGATGCGGCCGGATTCAATCATGCGTGCCTCCGCGCTCGCGCGTCGGGAGCTTCCAAATCGTGGGCGGTCGTGCGCATAACCCGAACCCTGTACATGCCCCGCACGGAATTCCCGAGATAAACAACCGGGCTCCTCAACAGCTCGGAGATCGAAATGACGCGCTCGGTTACTCTGCCGGTGTTGATGAGGTGAGCGCGCATTGTGCCACCGAGCAGACCACAGGCCACCGGCGGTGTGAAAAGCCTTCCGCCAATATTCACGAAGACGTTTGCTACGGTAGATTCGGTTACTTCCCCCTTTTCGTTCCACAGTATGACATCTCGGCAGCGCGGGTTCTCTTTCATTGCGGATTCGTAGACCCTCCGGTTGGTTGTCTTGTGAAAGACAAACACATCCGACGTGTGTATCGGTTTGCGGGCGACTGCTACGCGAAGGTTGTTGCCGATTCGGCGATCGAGGGGGAATGCTTCCAGTGAAATGGCCCCCGATTTTTCCACCAGCAGGCGGATTCGTTGTGCCTTTCGAGGAAGCGTTCTCGCGAAGGATCGGAGTTCGCGCCGAACTTCACGCATGTCAACCTTGAAGCCAAAGTAGCGTGCACTTTCTGTGAGGCGCCGCAGGTGATGTGTCTTCAGGTAATACCCTGACCGAGGTTCCCAGCGCATCGTTTCAAGAAGCTGGAATTCGGGTACTTCCGCGGAAAGCACCTTCGCCTTTGTTTCGCACTCCTCCCATTCG
>JAKPPK010000119.1 GCA_029547385.1 Candidatus Latescibacterota bacterium | reverse complement strand
GAGGTGGTGAAGCGGCCGAACGACGCCGACCCCGCCGGGCGCATGGGGCAGGTTGTGCCGGGGCACGGGGTGGAGGACTGCGACCTCATCCGCTCGAATTCGCCGGTGCAGACAGTGACGTGGAACGGCAATCCGGACCTTGGATTTCTGGATGGCCAGCCGGTGTATCTCCGCTTCCGCATCCGCAACGGGGGTCTGTTCGCGTTTCGGATGGGCGAATGAAGCGGAAGATGGGCCGCTGACCACTACCGGGCAAAAAGCGTATCGTGAGATTATTTTCAAGAGGGAAGGTGCGGAGCGCCAGGTGCCGGGGGTCAACCATGGAAGCGGCAGATGCAAGGGAACGAGCTGCCTACTTTTCCGCAGCCCTGCGGAAAAGGCTCGGCACGAATCTGCGGCAGGTGATCCTGTTCGGTTCGCGTGCCCGGGGAGACTTCCGCGAGGGTTCTGACTACGATTTCGCAGTGGTGGTACGCCGGAAGGATCCCACCGTCCAGTCCTCGATTGTTGAGGCAGGTGTGGATTTCCTGAATCGTTTCGATGAGGTTTCCGCCTGTGTGGTGTACGACGAGACCGAGTGGGCCGAGAGCACGCGATTGCCCCTCGGAGTGAATATCAAGCGTGAGGGAATTGCGCTGTGAAGGATCAGAAAAACATCCGGGAAATTCTGGCAAAGGCGCACGAGAAACTTGACTCCGCGAACGTGCTTTTTGAGCACCAGCAGTATGACGATGCCATTTCCCGGGCGTATTATGCGGTCTTTCACGCGATGACTGCGGCCCTCTTTTTCCAGGATATGGTATTTTCGTCCCACGCTCAGACAATTGGCGCATTCAACCGCGAATTCGTGAAAAGTGGTGTGTTCCCGGTCGCGTTTACCACCACCATCCAGTCCCTTTTTCAGAACAGGCAGGTGGCCGACTACGGCGCGGGAGAAGCCGCCGATCGCGACACAGCGCTTTCGAGTCTCAATGGTGCAACGGCGGTAGTAACAGCAATTGAGAAGTACCTCGCGGACGCGAA
>JAKPPK010000173.1 GCA_029547385.1 Candidatus Latescibacterota bacterium | reverse complement strand
TCCTTCAGTTGCCGTAACAGCTCGTAGTCCTCAATTCCCGCGGCCTGCGCTTCGAGTCGTACGCTGCCCCAGGGGCCGTCGTCCCCGGGATACACGTTGTGAGTGTCACCCGGCGGAAGGTTGTTCCCGCCGCCGTGATCCGGGCAGTTGCACTCGAAGGGATTTTGATCGTGGCGATAATGGTTGAGGCCCCAGTGGAGGAACCCTGGGAGATCGTATTTGAAACAACCCCACTGAATGTAGCGCGTGCGGAGAAGCGGCATGTCGAGCAGTCGGTTCATGTAGTGGCCGCCGGGGAAGCAACAGGTGTAGCACCATATCGTGTCGCCGTGATGTCGGAAGAACTCGAACTCGTCGCGGTGTTTCTCGTAGTAGTCATCCTTGGGCACCCAGATATCCACGGCGCCCGCGAGTTCAGAAAGCTCCACGGCGTCGATGATCGGCGTACCCGGCATGAATTTCCGTACTATCCCGGAGATGACCCGGTAATCCGCCATGGACTTGTCGGTGGGCTCGTCGCCCACATGCTGGACGGCAATATCAAGCCAGCCGTTGCGGCAGAGGAAATCCCGCCAGGCGGGAAGGTACTGCGCGAGGAAATTGTAGCCTTCGCGGGAGACGGCGTTGACTTTGTGGTTGGTGGAAAGCACGAAGTTGGGCGCGTGGAATTCCGTGCGGCCGGCGACATGTCCTCCCTCGATTCCCGTGAAGCCCAGTTTCAAATAGGTGCGGATCAAGCGCTCTGCTTTCGCGAAATCGAACGAAAAGAGGCCTTCAGGTCCCTCTTTGATACCGATGTACCCCATCGGAATCCAGAAATGCGTCTGGCGCCCCCGACGCATCAGCTCGCCGTACCGACGAATCATCCGCCAGTGGGCTTCGGTCCACGGCGTGATTCCATGGCGGGATGCCATGGCTCCAGGATTGAACCAATTGGTGAGGCTGAACGTGCCGGGGTCAGTTACCGTGGCCGCGTGAACCGTCAGTTTGACGGGCAGAGTAAGCGACTCCTTCCCGATCGTGACGCGGATCGTGCTCGTGTACGTGGCGGCATCGGCGTCCTCGGGAATGCGCCACTCGAAGAACAGCGCTTCGGAGCCCATCCTTCCCTTGGTGCCCGGGAGAAATGGTTTCATGGCGTCGTACACACGGAACGGCGCGAGGCGTGTGGTATACCCCTCCGCGGATTCGCCTTCTTTCGCGATGAAACCTATCGGCCCGGTGTTCTTTTCCACCATGACATCGACGAGCTGGAAGATCTCGGGCGAGGGGAAGTCCGCTCCCTGCGACGCAAGGCTCACCCTCAATTCGCCGTTTGCCGGTGTCGGTTTGAAGAGAACCTGAAAACCGGTTCGCGTTCCCCGTGCTGCGTGCAGAACGATGGGTTTGGGCCGCGAAACCCCGGCCGCCATGTCCGGGTAGAGCCACTCGTTCATACTGACAACTCTGCACTTCATCGTCTGCCTCGTCTGTTGGAAGTCAATACCGGCGTCACGTCTCAAGACGAAATCGAGTCAAGCCATTG
>JAKPPK010000011.1 GCA_029547385.1 Candidatus Latescibacterota bacterium | reverse complement strand
GGATGTGCTGATTGCGATGGTGCCCACTGCCAGGGTACCAAACAACCTCAGGAGTGAAGGACGCGAAGATGGAGACACGCGGGCCGCCAGGTGGAGGTGGAGGTGTTCGAGACAAGATTGATGAATATGCCGGTTGTGCGTGGAGTCGGTCAACGCCCGCCTTTGTCACTCCCTCGTGTGGGAGCGTGGTTGTGCGGCTCTTATACTCTCAAATGAAACGGGCTGCGGCCGCACGCTTTGCACCGGAGGTAGAAATGATCATTGCTGAACACGGGAAACCACGTTGCAGAATTCTTCTGGGAACGCGAGCTGCGTGGCTCGAGCGCCATGCGGCCGAGGAGTTGCAGCGATACCTGGCGCGCATGGCGAACGCTCTGATTCCGGTGGAAGAAGAACCGGTGGTGTCTGGTCCAGTGCTGGCTATCGGCCGCCCCGAGAGGAATCCGTTTGTGGCCCGGGCAATCGCGTCGGGTGCGGGGAGCGCGCCGCCATCTGAGCGGTCCGATGGCTTCGTGATCCAGACAGTGGAAATTGACGGCGTGGAATCGCTCGTGATTGCGGGCAGCAGCGACCGAGGCACCCTTTACGCGGTGTACTGGATTCTGGAAGAGGTTCTCGGCGTGGGGTTTTTCCGGGACGGGGAACGAGTGCCGAATCTAACCGCGGTGGAACTGCCACCACTTTCGATCTCGGAACGACCTCATTTCCCGGAACGCCATGAGGGAAACGGCTGTGTGTTCACGTATTCTGCGTCTTCTTGGGGCGTGGACGAATGGAAGCGGGAACTGGACTGGAAATCGAAGCGGCGATTCAACACGACGTGGCCGTTCGACGTGGCCCATGACCTGCTTCCGCGAATGTTGGCCGATTGGGGTGTAGACACACAGGTACCTTCACGCTCAGAGGGGCACACCGTTCATGAACAAGCATTTCGCTACGCGCGGAGCCTGGGGATAAGAATTCCCTGCATAATCGGGAACCTTCCCGCTATCCCCGAGTTGCGCGCGCGGTTTCCCGAGACACGGGTGCTCGTTCTCCAGTACAGTGAGCTTCCCCCGTATACGATAGTTCACCCGGGAGATCCGCTTTTCCGTCGCTACGTTGTGGAGTATGTGCGGCGATACAACGACTCGTGGGGCTCCGACCACCTCTACATCGCCAGCTTCATCAGCGAAAGTAAGGTTCTGAAAGGTGCGGCGAACCTTCACGAAGCGCGG
>JAKPPK010000074.1 GCA_029547385.1 Candidatus Latescibacterota bacterium | reverse complement strand
GGAGCGCACGTTTCACGAAGTGGGTGCGGAATACCCGGACATCAAACGCGAATACGCACACGTAGACGCCACGACGATGTGGATGGTGAAGAACCCCGAGTGGTTCGATGTAATTGTGACCGACAACATGTTCGGGGACATAATCACTGACCTCGGCGCGATGATTCAGGGCGGGATGGGCGTCGCCGCGGGTGGGAACATCAACCCGGAAGGCGTGAGTATGTTCGAGCCGATCGGTGGCTCGGCACCGAAATACACGGGTCAGGGGGTGATAAACCCAATCGCGGCGATTGGTGCCGCTCAGATGCTGCTCGACACAGTCGGAGAAACGAAGGCCGCAGAGTGCCTGGAAAAGGCGATCATCGAGGTAGTCGGAACGAAGATGAAGAGCATGTCCGCGGGTAAGATGGGGTACTCGACCAGCCAGGTCGGGGACCTTGTCGTGGAAGCGTTACTGAAAAGCTAACGCGTACCGTGCTGTATGAAACAGGAAGAGGAGCGCAGCTACAAGCCGCGCTCCTCTTGTTCTTGGCTCCATGATTTTACCTTACGTGGTACCGCTGTCCTGCGATGGCGGAACATCGCCCTCTTTCGGGCCGGTCACCGGTTGTCCGCCGATATACCGCGCCGCCATGAGCAGACCTACGCCCACAAGCATGATCACCAACCCCCAACCGATCTCGCTCCAGCCGTCCTCAAGCACGTTGGCGATGGACAGCCCCACGCCGCCGAGCGCCATGATCCATCCCCAGATGATCATCTTCTGAACGCGAGGCGCGGCGGGTTTGGGCTGAGTCGCCATATCAGGCGGAACAATTCCCTGCGCGATCATGGCCAGCCGCTGCTCGTGGACCAGTTTGGACTGGTGTATCCGCCACCGCATGAGAAAGAACAGGGCAAGGACGCACGCGGCGAAGAATGCCACGGGGACGATAATCTCGACGCGTTCGCTGGATCGCTGTTCCGGCAGGCGATTTCCGTGCGCCCCTTTCTGGAAAACCAGTGAGGTTTCGATCAGCTCCTGTACCTGCTCAGGCGTCAGCTTGGCCCAGGCTTCCGGCGGCACCGCGGCCAGCGGGTTCTGGACATCGACCCGGGCGCTGTCTCCCCTCAGGATTTTGATCATCTTCACGATGTTCGAATCACGGCCCACGGTGATAGAATCCATGTCCACCTTGACCGTGACGGCGGATCGCGCCGGGATACAGAGCGCCAGCAGCGCGGCAAACACGAATGCAATTCGGCCCCTCATAGGTTCGACCTCCCTTGGAAATGCCCACCTGCGCACGTTGTAGTTTCGCGCTTCAGATGGTAAGACCGGATGTGCGCGGGAAATGTTACATCCACCAATCGTTCCTCGCCGGGGACCTGACCCGCGGTGCCGGTTACCAGCATGCTCCGAGCGCAGCTTCCTTTTCCAGAGCCGTCGCGCGCTCTTCCATGCCGTACGAGCGATAGACGGCGCACCACCGCTGGTAGTGCTCGGGGGTACGTATCACCGGTTCGAAATCCAGCTGGATGTACACCTTCACCGCAGCCGTACGGAATTCGTCGGTAGTGAGATAGACGTCCGGGACTCCCCAATCCCGGAACACATGGAGCACGGCGGCACACACCCAGTAGGAGAGCCGTTTCCCCTGGTGTTCCGGAACAACCGCGACCATGTGGACCGATCCGGCGCGCCAGTCATCGTGCGTTCCGAGCCACGCACAGGCCGTGGCGACCGGTTCGTCTGCATCCGTTGTCACGAAAAGCAGGCCTTCAGGGTGAAACCTCGGTTGTCCCGTCAGAGTATCTACCACCTTCTCTTCCGTATATTCTCCTAAGGCTCCAGCACGGTTTATGATGTCGGCCCACACGCCTTCGTCGCCCTGAACGTAATGCCTGAGGCGGTACCCCGAAGGCAATGCGACCTCGGGCACGTCCGCGTTGGAACGACGACGCATTTTCAACTGGTCTGCCATTTCACCTCCGTAGAGAACTCATAATCGTGTGCTGAATGGCTATTCGAGGTTAAGCAAGGGATGAAAGCGTTCTGGCGCAATGTGGCTCTTTTCACGCTTGTGTTCCTCGTAGTTTTCACGTCGATTATCGCGATAACAGTGCACCTTCTGAGCCGTGATCTCCCTGACCTGGCAGCAGTTGAGCAGATACGGCCGAAGCTTTCCACCGTAATCACATCCGCCGATGGCCAGATTCTGAAGACTTTCGCCATACAGAAGCGCACGCTGGTCGCTTTCGATGATCTTCCACCCGCCCTGACTGATGCTCTGCTGGCGAGCGAGGATCGCGAATTCTGGTCGCACTGGGGAGTGAATCCGATCAGCTTCGTTCGCGCTTCTCTCATCAGCCTGGTCACACTGAGCCCGCCGAGAGCCACAAGCACCCTCACGCAACAGCTTGCGCGCGATCTTTTCCTGACAAAGGAGCGCAGTCTGATCAGGAAGATAAAAGAGGCGATTGTCGCGACCCGAATTGAGCGTACGTATACAAAGAAAGAGATCATTCAGCTCTACCTCAACCAGGTCTATTTCGGTGCGGGTGCGTACGGTGTTCAGGCCGCAGCGAGGACCTATTTCGGCTGCGACGCGAGAGACCTTACCACCGAGCAGTGCGCCACGCTGGTGGGAATGTTGCCGGCTCCGAATTACTACAACCCTATCAGGAACCCGGAACGCGCACTGGCGCGGAGAAACGTTGTTCTGGGAGCCATGGGAGCAACCAGGAAACTGCCGAAATCCGAAGTTGCCCGCCTGCAAGCACTTCCGCTGGTGACTACCCCGGGGCTCGAAGAACTGGGCATCGCTCCGTATTTCACGGAATACATTCGCATCAGGTTGTCAGAACAACTTCAGAAGTCTGATTCGCTCCGCATCCGTTTTGCGCAGGTTGCAGGACTTCCCGACACCGCCTCGGCAGACCAGCTCATCTACGAAGGTGGCTTCGTGATCGAAACCACCCTGGACAGCCGATTGCAGCAAATAGCGGAGCGCGTTCTGTTTGCGCGGATCGACTCGATGCAGGCGTATTACGATCGTGCCGTGCGCGCCCAGAACAACATCAACAGCCCGTGGGTAGACCGGGAACGAAGCCTTGCGACGGGCTCCATCGTAGCAAAGCGTGTGCAGGCCGCGCTTCTCGCGATGGACGTGCGCACGGGCGCAATTCTTGCCATGGTCGGTGGCCGTGATTTTGACGCGACGAAGTTCAACCGGGCGGTTCAGGCATTGCGACAACCGGGAAGCAGTTTCAAACCGTTTGTCTACACGGCGGCAATCGACAACGGTTTCAGTCCTGTCACGGAAATTCCCAACCAACCGGTTACTCTGTCGGATCCTCAGCGGGGTGAATGGCGTCCAGAGAACTACGATGGGAGTATCGGCGGCCCGATGACGCTCAGGGAGGCGCTTGCCAAGTCGGTGAACCTGGTCGCAATTCGTCTCCTTCTCCAGACAACTCCACGGCTCGTGATTCAGTATGCCCAGAACATGGGCATAAAAAGCAATCTTCCGCCGTACCCTTCGCTGGCGCTGGGCGTGGGTGAAGTGCGGCTGGTTGAGCTTACTGCGGCGTATTCCGTGTTCCCGCACCAGGGCATCTATGTGGAGCCTTTCGCCATTTCGCGCATTATTTCCAGGGACGGGATTCAGCTTGTGGAGCGGCAGATTTCCGGTCGACAGCACGAAGCGTTGAATCCGGGAACCGCGTTCATCATGACAAAACTGCTCGAGAATGTGGTTGTCCGAGGTACGGGTGCCGGTGCACGCTCTCAATTCGGGCTGCTTCGGCCTGCCGGTGGCAAGACCGGCACCACAAACGATTATGGTGACGCGTGGTTCGTCGGCTTCACTCCTCAGATCTGCTGTGGCGTGTGGGTAGGGTTCGATCAACGAGTGAACATGGGACGGGGAAACACGGGTGCCGGAGCAGCACTACCGATCTGGGCGCAGTTCATGAAGGAGGCCCACGACGTACTCAATCTGCCGGCACAGGATTTTCCAAAACCTCCAGAAATTGAGGCAGTAGAGATCTGTGACGAGAGCTATCTTGCCGCGACTCCGAATTGCCCGAGCACCTACACGGAATACTTCCGTTCTGCAGAAATCCCTGAGCCGTGTACAATTCATCGCTGGGGCAGAAGCTCACCGGCTTCACGCCGTGAAGCATTGCGGCGTAACTATTGAGGCTTGTCCGGAGGGCGTTGAAGGCCGGATTTGGAGCACACACCTTTGTTCTCGAGCTCCACGCACCTGCCGACTATTTTGACGGAGTGATCCACGAGTTCGTATCCCATGGTGACGGCAATCCGTCGGAGGTGCCCGAGAAGAACCGGATCGGCAACCTCGAACACGCGCCCGCACTGCTGGCATTGCAGATGCTCGTGGGGGGTTTCCAGCCCGTAGACGAGTTCGTAGTATTCCGAGGCAGATCCGCTGGGGGCGATGGAGGAGCGCAGTATTCCGCAATTAGCAAGCAAGGCGACGGTGCGGTACACGGTGGCTTTGGATATCCTGTGCCCTGCATCCCGCAGGCGAACATGCAGGTCATCCACTTCGAAGTGCGTGTGGGCGGAGAAGATGTGCTGGAGAATATGACGCCGCTCGGGCGTCATTCTCATTCCCCGCGAGCGCAAATAGGCAACGAACTCGGTGACAAGCGCCTGCGTATTCATTGGTCGTCCATCCGTCTCAGGTTCTTCGTCAAATTGAAGATACCGCACATCGGCGACCGGTCAACAGCGTCCGGCGGAGCGTTTTTCCTCGTGCGAGATTCGGCGCGGCGCAGAGACGCACCCCCTCGCCCCCTTGCCGGAAAAAAAGTACTAATTGATGGGGGGCATCGCACGCCGGCTGCGCTCTTTGCGCCGCTATGAAACTGGCACGTTTCCGGGAAGGGCGAGAGAATGGAATGCACTCGTGCCGCCGTGGTGGATTACCGGGCGTTGTGTGAGCCTCCGGATTTTTCCGGCGACGCCGTGGCAGAACAGACGCGATTCCCTATTGCAATTGAAGCGAGAGTGTTGCAGCATCTTCTCCCACGTGAAGGCGTGTCACCTGCCTGGGCCTCTGATTTTGGGCGGATTTTGTCAGATTCAGAGGCAATTCCGGTAACCACCGTTGACGCCGTTCTTGTGCCTGATGACACGCTTACCGAAGATCTGCGCGTGAGTCTCGAGGAACTTGACGGCATTGCGCAGCGGTGGGGCACTGTTGTCGCGCACCTGATAACCGCGGTGCCCAGGAAGACACTCTCGTCGATCGTGCATCAATATTTGGCAGCCGAAGACGAACAAGTCCTGCGCTTTGGCCAGCAAGTGGAAAAAGTGCTTGCCCTTCCGGAGGACGCTGGCAATCTCGAACGCTGTCTTGCCGTGATTGATCACCTGGGCGCGTGGGTGGATCGTCCGGCGATGTGTGATATCGCCGATGTGGCCTATCGTCTTCGCATGCGGATTGACGAAGATCGCGCTCTTTTGCGCCAGGAAACCGAACGGCAGATCGCAGAGGCACCCGCGAAGGCGCTCGACGAGTTCCGGGCTCAGACCGCCGTGGGCTTTTGCCTGCCGGAACAGCGCATGGCGTTCCGGGGAGACACGCTTTTCGTTTTCGACGGGGAATACCCGGCGGCGGAGATGCACGTGTTGATCTCGGAATACATGGCTGACCTGGAGAAACGGTTCACCGCGGCAGCGATTGACCGGGACCTTTTCAGGCAGGCGGCAGAAGCCGAGCAACCCGCCTCCATTCCGGATCGTGTGCGGTCCATCGTGTGGCGCCGGGATAACGGCAAATGCGCGATGTGCGGAGGGACCACCGATCTCGAATTCGACCACATCATCCCGAAGTCCCAGGGCGGGGCATCAACGGTCGCAAACGTTCAGGTTCTGTGCGTCCGATGCAATGAGAGGAAGGGCGCACAGGTGGCCTGGCTTCCTTTTCCTCGCGCGCACCGGACCTCCGAGGACACACTGGATCTTTTCAGAACGCCTTTGCCCCCACGACTAGAACGCGATTCCACATGCTGATTCCCTCCAGGGCTGTCCATCGGGCACCACACGAGCACAAAGGACCACACTATGCCACAATACTCCGTAGCCATCATAGGCACAGGAAAAGCACACCGATCTGATGGGGCCACCGGGTATGGAACCGCACACTGGCACGCCCAGGGTTACCTTGCGGCACCCGGATGCACGCTGATTGCGTGCGCAGACATCGTTCCGGAAAATGCACGCGCATTCGCGGAGATGTACAACATCCCGCATGTGTACGTGGACTACCGTGAGATGCTCAGCAAAGAACAACCGGACATAGTGAGCGTATGCACATGGCCCCAGCTTCACGCCCAGATGGTAGTTGATTGCGCCAACGCCGGCGCGAAAGCGGTTCACTGTGAGAAGCCTATGGCTCCAACCTTCGGCGAAGCGCGCTTGATGAAGGATACCTGCGAGAAAACGGGAACACAGCTTACGTTCAATCATCAACGCCGTTTCGAGGAGCGGTTCATCTTCGCGCGCGATATGATCAAGGCGGGTGCCGTCGGACAATTGCGACGGCTCGAAGGATCCTGGGGCAACATGCTGGACGTCGGCACACACTGGATCGACCTGCTGAACTTCTACAATGACGATACTCCGGCGGACTGGGTTATTGGCCAGGTATACCGCGCCGGAGACCAGAAAGCGTTCGGTGTCGATGTGGAAAGCCAGGCGCTGTGCTATTTCCATTGTGCGAATGATGTGTACGGGCTCCTGCTGATGGGGCAGGGGCATTCCATTGGCGCAGAGCACCGCATTCTGGGAAGTGAAGGCATCATCGAAGTGGATTGGCCGCGTGTGAGAATTCGAACAAAAGGCGATGCATCGTGGCAGGTTTTCGACAAAGGCGCTACCGAGGGGTCGGTAACACGGGGCATTCAGGATGTCGTGGCGAGTCTGAGCTCGGGGAAGGAATCCGCGCTGAGCGCGAAGAAGGCCTTTGCGGCGACTGAAGTGATATTCGCGACGTACGAGTCCAGCAGGCGGCGGGGCCGGGTGGAATTGCCGCTCACGATTGACGACAACCCGCTGCATTCGATGATCGCCAATGGCCAGATAGGGTGACGGCGGTTGGCTGTGATGAGACAAGAATGGTTACCCAGTTCCACCAGTGACGGAGACGAGACACAATGACAGAACTTCGAGCAGTGATTATTGGCTGCGGCAAGTCAACGCGAACTGCCGGCGCCAAGGAACACGGAATCAGCCATTGCCACGTGCAGGGGTACCAGGCGACGGAAGGCTGCAAAGTTACCGCATGCGCGGATATCGTGGAGGAATACGCGGCCAGCTATGCCGCTCTCTACGGGTTACCCAAGTACTATCTCGACTACCGGGAGATGATTGCCGCGGAGAAACCGGATATCGTGAGCGTGTGCACCTGGCCGCACCTGCACGCGGAGATGGTGATCCACTGCGCAAAGGCCGGCGTGCGGGCGATTCATTGCGAAAAGCCGATGGCACCGACCTTCGGTGAAGCACGCAGAATGAAGGAAACATGCGACGAACTGGGCGTGCAGCTCACGTTCAACCACCAGCGACGCTTCGAACCGCAGTATCGCACGGTCAGAGAACTTGCCAACCGGGGAGTTGTGGGCAAAGTGCTGCGCATAGAGGCCGCCTGTGGGGACATGTTCGACTGGGGCACCCATTGGTTTGACATGATCAACTTCTACAACAACGACGTTCCGGCAGAGTGGATTATCGGACAGGTTGACAGCCGGACCGATAACAAAGTGTTCGGCGTGCCGATCGAGAACCAGGGAATCGCGAGTTTCCGTTACGCGAATGGCGTGTATGGCTTTTTCGTGAGCGGTTACGGTGCGACGATCTGGGCGGAGCACCGCATTCTCGGAACAGACGGCATCATTGAAGCGCACATGCCGGTGGTGAAAGTCCGTGGAAGAGGCGACACGGAAATGCGCACGATCACCTTCCCCGAGCAGAAGAATATCGGCGCGTGGTCGGCAATCACGTTCGGCATATGGGACCTGGTTCACGGACTGCGGACGGGACGCGAGCCGGAGCTTTCGGCTCGAAAGGCGCTGGCAGGAACCCAGCTCATTTTCGGGGCGTACGAGTCCAGCCGCCGCCGGGCACGTGTAGAATTCCCGCTCGATATTGACGATAACCCCCTCCACAGCATGATGGCTTCTGGAGAGATTGGCCCGGGACGGAGCGAACACGCGAATGTGAAGAAGTGAAACGATGGTTCTTCCCTGTTTGATGATTTTCGGTTCCCTGTTTCATTGCCGGCATCTATGCGATTCTGAGGTCAACACATGAAGAAAAAGACGGACGACAAACCGGTGCGCTGGGGCATACTGGCAACCGGTAACATCGCGAAGCAATTTGCGCGCGGCCTGCAGGTAATCCCCGATGCGCGGCTTGTCGCGGTTGGTTCCAGAACGAGAAAAGGGGCGGAGGCGTTCGCCAAGGAGTTCAACGTCCCCAATGTCCATGCATCTTACGAGGCGTTGGCAAGCGACCCGGACGTGGATGCGGTTTATGTCGCAACGCCGCACCCTTTCCACAGGGAGAACACGATTCTCTGCCTGAACGCGGGGAAGGCTGTTCTTTGTGAAAAGCCCTTTGCGATCAATGCGCGCGAGGCACGGGAAATGATCGCGTGCGCACGACAGAACAACGTGTTCCTGATGGAAGCCATGTGGACGCGCTATCTGCCGCTGTACGCGAAGGTCAGGGAGCTTCTTTCGAACGGCGTGATCGGTGACGTACGCATGGTGAAAGCCGATTTCTGTTTCCGCGCGGATCTGAAGCCCGAAGGTCGCCTGTTCAATCTGGCACTCGGTGGCGGCGGGCTTCTGGATATTGGCGTATACACGATTTCGTTCGCGAACATGATCTGCGGTCCGAAGCCCGAACGGATGGCATCTCTCGCGCACATCGGCACGACGGGTGTTGACGAACAGGCGGGGCTGCTGTTGAGTTACCCCGGCGACAAACTGGCGGTATTGACATGCGCGGTTCGTACCACCACACCACACGAGGCCGCCATTTTCGGAACTGAGGGCATGATTCGGATCCATCACCCGTTCTGGCACGGGAGCGAGATGACGCTTTCCGTGAACGGCAAACCCGACGTGCAGATGTCCCATCCATTTGTCGGGAACGGGTACAACTGCGAGGCGGTCGAGGTCATGCGGTGTATCCGGTCGGGAAGAAAAGAGAGTGCCCTGATGCCGCTGGACGAATCCCTTGCGATCATGGAGACGATGGATGCGTTCCGTTCGGAATGGGGCCTGAGATACCCCACAGAATGATGGAGATTCACCGCATGGAATTCGGGTCGGTTCCCGGCGTCGAGAAGCCCGTAAGCCGTATTGTCCTCGGTACGATGATCGTTACGACAGAGGAAAAAGAACGGAGTTACCGCCTGCTGGATGACGCCCTCGCGCTCGGTTGCACAACGCTGGACACGGCGCACGTATATGCGGGTGGTAACAGTGAACGGGCGATAGGCCAGTGGATGGCTGAGCGGGATGTTCGGGAGAACGTCGTCATCCTTACAAAGGGCGCCCACCCGAATGCGGACCGCCGAAGGGTAACACCTTTCGACATCGCGTCCGATCTTGCCGATTCGCTTGCCCGACTGCGAACGGACTACGTGGATATCTACCTTCTCCACCGGGATGACCCCGCGCAGCCGGTCGGGCCGATCGTAGAGGCACTGAATGAACACAGGGCGGCGGGCAGAATCCACGCTTTTGGCGGATCCAACTGGACTCACCACCGCATTGCCGAAGCGAATGAGTATGCGGAAGCGCACGGCCTTGTTCCGTTTGTCGTGAGCAGTCCGAATTTCAGTCTTGCGGCACAGGTCGAGGATCCGTGGGGAAGCGGATCGGTTACCCTGAGTGGTCCGCAACACGCGGATGCGCGTGCCTGGTACGCCGGGAATCAGATTCCCGTGTTCGCATGGTCCAGCCTCGCCCGTGGCTTTTTTTCCGGGAGGTTCACTCGGAAGACGTATGACGCATTCAAAGACTCGCTGGACGGTGCGTGCCGCAGGGCGTACTGCCACGAGGAGAATCTCGAGCGCCTTGACCGGGTGGAAACGCTTGCGCGCGAGAAGCACCTCACGATCCCGCAGATCGCCCTGGCATACGTCATGAGCCAACCGATGAACGTGTTCGCCTGTGTCGGCGCTGCGGACGCGAGCGAACTCGGAGCGTGTGTGGAAGCGAGCACAGTCCGTTTGACCACCGCGGAAATCGCCTGGCTTGACCTTCGCTCCGAAAGCAGGTAGGGAACATGCAGGTGCGAGCCATCATTGTCGGAGCCGGCCACAGAGGTCTGGGAGCCGCTTCGTACGCCAAACACCGTCCGGAGGAGTTCGCAATCACTGGCGTGGTGGACCCCTCGCCGTTGCGTCGAGAGCGAGCCGCGTCGTTGTACGACATACCGGCGGAGCGCTGCTTCTCAACGGTGGAGGAACTGGTCGCATATCCCAAATGTGCGGATGTTGCGATTAATGCCACCATGGATTCGCTGCATGTACCCACCTCGCTGCCGCTTCTGGAAGCAGGGTACGACATTCTGCTGGAAAAGCCGATATCTACGAATATTGAAGACCTTCTCCGGCTGTACGAGGCGGCCCGCCGACTGAGACGAACCGTGATGATCTGTCACGTTCTGAGGTACGCCCCGTTCTACACCGCCATCCGCACACGCGTGGCGGCGGGCGAAATCGGCGACATCATGAGCGTGCAAACCGTTGAACACGTAAGTTACCATCACATGGCTGTGGGCTTTGTGCGCGGCAAATGGCGCAGGAAGGACACATGCGGGTCCTCCATGCTTATGGCGAAATGTTGCCATGATCTCGATCTTATCGCGTGGATGAAGAGCGGGGTGGCGCCGGTTTCCGTGGCAAGTCATGGTTCACTGATGTATTTCCGTCGCGACAAAATGCCGGAGGGAGCTGGAACGAGGTGCCTCGTTGATTGCCCCATAGAAGAAGGGTGCATGTATTCTGCGCGCAAGCATTACATTGATCACCCAGATCGGTGGCGTTTCTACGTCTGGGACAGCATCGAGCACATCGCAGAACCAACCATCGAAGACAAGATTGAGTCTCTCCGAACCACGAACCCTTACGGGCTCTGCGTGTGGCGCTGTGACAACGATGTGGTGGACCATCAGACCGTGAGCGTGGAGTTCGCAGACGGATCGACTGCCGTTCACAGCATGGTGGGCGGCACGGCAAGGCCTGTTCGCTCAATCCACCTTGTGGGAACGCAGGGAGAAATCCAGGGAGTTCTGGAAGACAACCGCTTCGTCATTCGGCACATCGATCCCCGCCCAGCGCACGAATACTCAGAGGAAACGGTGGATCTGAATGTGGCCACCCCGGAACTGGAGCGCGGAGGGCACGGGGGCGGCGACAGGCTGCTTGTTGAGGATTTCGTTCGTTTCATTCGCGGCGAACCGCGCTCCATAGCCGCCACGACGCTCGACGACTCAATTAACGGCCATATGATCGGATTCTGTGCGGACATTGCGCGTGAGGAAAGGCGCGTTGTGGATATCCCCCGCATCCCGTGATCTGCGTGGCGGTCGGACAAAAGGGCAGATTACAAAATGAAACGCGTCCGCAGGTGTTTCTTCCCGCGGACGCGTTTTTCTATTCTGGTGCGTGAGATTAGCCGGGCTCGAAGCTGAACGGATACTCGAACGTGTCGGTCGTTGAGCCGGGCGCGAACTTCCACGTCTGGACAGCAGCGACGATGCACTCTTCGACGTCACGGTTGCCAAGGTTGGATTTGGAAACCCGGACGCCGCTCACCGAGCCGTTGGGGTTGATAGTGAACCGGACCACCACTACCCCGGAAAGATTCCGATCTGCAGCCAGACCGATCGAGTAGCAACCGCCAATGAGCTGACGAGTACGGGAGGCCTGGACCTCAACCGCATCTTGATCCCGGCCGCCGGGTCCTGCCGCACGCGCGGGCGGGAGTGCCAGCTGTTCAACGGCGATGCGCTGGCCGGTTTTCCCTCCGGACGCGACACGCAACAGCGCACGACGCGCGCTGCCGCCGGTACCCGTTCCGACGCGCACCTGCACATTTCCACCCAGTCGTTCGCGCGCAAAGGCAATCTGCTGTGAAAGACGCGCAGCTTCGCCGGAGGAAAGGCCTCCGCGGGTAAACGCAGAGGATATCTTCGCCGACGAACCGAGCGCTGCCACGTCAATCGCCCCCGAAACCACGCGGCTTCCCGAGCCAGCGCCCTCTGCGAAGATCGCTACATCCGTCGGGGCGAGGTCAAGCGAAGGACCACCTGCGTCTGCGGCACCGACCGCTCCAATGTCGCCGAGGCTCCCCAGTATGTCGTCAAGCTGCCCCTGCACGTCAGCGCCGCCTGCAGCGCCAGCCGAGGTCTGGGCGTCAAGCGAGGCGAGTGTCGCCTGGGCTTCGGCCAAGGTGCTCTGAAGACTTGCCGCGAGGTTTGCCTGCTGTTGAGCGAGTGCCTGTTCGAACTCAGGGTTATTGACAAGGTTTTCGAGCTGTTCCGCCGCCGACATCTCCTCCGGCTTCACTTCAACCGGTTTGAACGTCGCCATGATGCGATCCTGCATCGCCATGAGCTGCTCGTCGGTCAGACCTGCAGCGGGGTCTTTCCACTCCCGCGACGCGGCAATTCCAATGCCCAGCATGTTGATGGTGAGCGATACCAACAGGAAGATGATGCTGGTCCAGTCGGCCGTGTCGTAGAAATGCCTGCGAAGCTCGGGCGGAAATACCATCGGAGCTGCCACTGCTTTTGCTTGCGCCGGTGGAGGAACGTGGTTGTCTGCCATGGTTGCACCTCAGAAAGCAACGTTTGCACCGGACTTTATGGTTCGGCTATGAGTTTCAGTTTGAAAAAGCCGGAACCAGCAACACTCTTCATCACATCCATCAACGTCGCGTAGGTAACACTTTTGTCACACACGATATTGATTGCGCCTTTGAGTTCTTCGTCAACCACCGCGGCATCCACCAGAGGCTTCTGGGCCTTCAGGTCCGCACGTAGTTGAGCGTATCCGACATTCGGGTCCTTGCGTTCCGCCTTTTCCGGCTTGTCGGAAATCTGGTAAGAAATCGCGTCCGGACCGATCTGACGGACCTGAAGCGGCAGGATGCGATCAATGGCCAGACGGGTGTTGGAGACCGGGGGACGATACCCCGCGGATATCTCCACGGCGCTCGTACCGAACTGCTTGATGAGGAACACGAGGATGATGGTGAAGGCGTCCATCAACGACGTGATGTTGATGTCGCCGCCCTCTTCCTCTTTTGCTTTCCGTTTTGATGGTGGGAAGCCTGGCATTCGCTAACCCCTTACGCTGTGAGGTATTCCTCAACCACCGACGCTACCGGGAGAAAGACTTATCACGGTAAACATTTGTTTTGCGCTCGACCAATCAAGCTCACTGGCCGGTTTTTCGAACCGAAGGCGATCCAGCGCCTTGATCACGTGCTGGAAATCGAGGTCGCCGGGTGCGGATACGGTGATCTGGTCAGGATCTGGAAACGCTTCCGGTGGCTGGCCGCCGAGCCGCTCTTTGTGCTCTTTCATCATCACAAGCTGAAGCTTCTGGTAATCGGGCTCGCCATTGATGGGAGGAACGGCCAGGCCCGCCCCGGCCGGAATCAGACCGTCGGCAGGGGAGAGTGTCTTGGCGTTCACGATCACGAAGGACCCGTCTTCCATGATCGTCATTTTCAGGTTGAAGGGAGGGTTCGTGGGACCAGAACTTGGGCCGCCACCGCCGCCGCCCCGCGTAGGCAATTCCACGTCGTGCCGGTAGTAATCCTGGACCTGCATGGAGAGGAGCGCCGGAATGAGAATGCAGATAAGGTTCATAACAACCTGCAGATTCAGCGGCGTCTCTTTCTCTTCTGCACGCGATCTCTTCGATGGCGCAAAGCCTGGCATTGCTGTTCCTCGACACGTCTAAAAGGTCGAAATCTCGATCCGCTCCGGGAACAACGCATTACCCGTGGGCGTCTTTCCCCCCGGCATCCTTTTTTCGAGGAAAGGATGCCGGGCACGCAGAGATCAAATCAGATGCCAAATCACCTGCTCAGCGCGTTGATAATTCGCACAGAGCTTTCGTCAATGTCATCCACGATCGCTTTGCTGGCCTGCGACAGGTACTGGAAAAGCAGGGTGAGCGGAATCGCGCACACCAGACCCAGCAGCGTCGTGTTCATAGCTGTTGCAATGCCTGAAGTCAGAAGGTCCGCCTTGCCCTTCGGGTTCAGTACCAGTTCAAGTCCGGCAAACGTATACATCAGACCGAAGATGGTTCCCATAAGACCCAGAAGTGTCGAGACGTTTGCCAAAACACTCACCCAGGAGGTCCGCGATGTGATCTTCGGCAGGATCGAGAGGGTTTTCTCGTCAATCGCATCCTGCACCGCGCGCGTTCCCATGTTGCGTTTCGCGGCCTCCAAACCGGCCTTTACAAGCTGCGGCAGGGCTCCCGAAGGCGATGCGTTGCACAACGCGATCGCTTTGTCGTAATCCTTTACTTCGACGAACTTGATAATCTGATCGGTGAACTTCTTCATGTTCACTTTCGATTTCATTACGATCGTGTAGTAGCGTTCCGCGGCGATGCCGATACCGCACGCAAACGAAATCACGATCGGCCACTGGAACAACCACGCACCGGTGGCTTTGGGTTTGAAATCGCTCATGAACCCCGTAACAACCTTCTTCACGACGATGTTCGGGTCAATCGTCTGCTCGGTCGGGGCGCCGCCAGCCGCAGGGGCTGCGGCGCCTTCCGCAGGAGCCGCCGCCTGGCCAAATGCGTACGACACCATGAACATTCCCGCCACGACACCAAAATAGGCGATTTTCCTCGCCCGTTTTCGGAAGGACTGCATCCCCATCGTATCCTCCGTAGATACTGAAACTTATGAAAGACACCCGGCGAGCCGCCGACCCGTTTGACCGCGCCCGACCGACTTCTGATACACCTGCCCGCTACCACACTCGAGTTCTGGCAAGATCCTTTTCACCTTACCGCGACGAACTGAAATTAGCCTGTCACCCCCCGCACGTCAAGACGCTTCTCCGCGCGTTACTGCGCCGGTTCGGGCGGCCACACGATTGGCTCCATAGGCAGGACGGGACGTCCGTGTCGGATAACCGCGTGGCCAAGCATCAACTTGGAGCGCAATTCATCGCGGTAATCCCGCTGCATCCCGAGGTATTTGATCGTGCGGAAATCTGGATCCCGTCGCACCACTGTCGCCAATTCACCCGGGGGTTTTTCCCGGATTGTCCCCGCCCCCCGAACGGTTCGCACAGCTTCCTGCGCGCCCACGAAGGGAGCTATCAACACAACCGTACACAGCGCGGAGATGGACAACGCAACCAGGCGTGGATTTTTCATGACGTTCAACTCCTATGGTCCGCCTGTGTCTTCGGGCCGCGCCGGGGTTTCCTGCGGGGAATCAGCACCCGCGTCGGGAGCGGGGGATTCACCCGATTCTTCCAACCCGGCTTCGCGGGCCGCCGCGGTTGCGATACGACCGCGTGCTTCCTCCTGCCGCTGACGGATCCAGCGGGTGAGCCGAACGATTTCGGAGTCCAGTTGCGCCTTCTTCAGGGCATCGCGTTGAGCGCGCCATGGAATCAGCACCGTGTCCTCCCACGCAGCCCGGAGGGTACGCGTGCGGCATTCCTGCCACCGCTCGCGCTCAGCAGCCGTTCGGAAGTAGGTACCGGTGGTATCGGCCATTTTCACCGAGTCGTCCGGCGTAAACGCCAGCACGAAGGTTGGTTCCGGTTCCGGTGGGCGGTACAGCGCTTCGTAAATATACAGCGGCACGTCCATCTCGATGTCGATACGTGCCATGACGCCGTACGTCGTGGTATCCGTGTCGGGAATACGATTCAGGCGCTTCTCGTTGCGCGCGCGTATCGCAATAATGTTTGCGGTGTCGCCGACTGTCCACTGGTCTTTCAACACCTCATACGTGCGCGCGGTTTTCCAGTCTACCCGTGCATCAGTGTCGCGCGCCGGCGTCACCTCGCCGTTCACGTAGACCACATAATCGTCGTCCGCAGTAATCGTGATACTTGCTTTGCGCACCACCGGCCGCTTCCGCCCCGGTTCGGACAACGAGTCGGGCAGCTCATCCCACCGTGGAGGCAACTGCAGCTTGTAACGGAAATACACCGTGTCGGCATACGTCGGCGACCAGAGGTCCGTCATGTTCAGGTTGTCAGGCGGGAAACCGACGATCTTGGGAACTTCCGCCACCTGCGGAGCAGCCTCGGCCGTCGTATCGCCTTCCGCTGTGACAGCGCCTTCGCCGGCCGCCGGTTCTGGCTGTCCCGCTGCACCGGCGGTTGTATCGGCAGCCTGAACAAACTCAACGCGCGGCATCGTTCCCTTGACGGCAGGGACCCACGTGCTGTCATTGAACGCGACCTGCCTCCACGCATCCGGGTTCTGGCGGTCGATGGTGCTGCTGACCCGCCACAGACCTGTGGAGTCCTCGGTGACGTAGGTGAACGTCAACGGCACCGTCTGGACGCCAAAGGTCGGATCAATCACCCGGAGACGCTGGATCGCGTACTGAACAATCGGATGATCGAGGCCGACGGTGAAGATTGAATCGCGTCCTTTGTACGTGTACATGTAGCTTCGAACTGCCGTCACCCGGAACGAATCAGCGACTGCCGCGTACTGCGTAACGAGATTATTGATCACCTGGAATGCAGGTGAGGCCTCGCCGCCTTCCGTTGAATCGCGCCGTTCTTCCCAGTACCGTCTTGTTGCCACAGCTTCGCTGTACAACGAATCCAAGGTAAGGGAAATCCTGTGATTTGCGGCCAGCGCACTGTCCCTGACGGCACGGCGGTCCTTCTCGGCGTAACCCACGGAATCGCCGAACGCAATATCGCGCTCGTATGCGTTCCGCGTCCGATCAGCCACCAGTTCGATGGCCATCCGATACCTCTGCGTTTCGGTCGCCACCCGGGAAAACTCCTGCGATTGTGTTCTCGCTTCTTCGAGTATCCCCCGGAACTGCGCCGCCGTGCTTGCCTGCAGCTCGGCAACGCGCGCCCGGTACCGTTCCACTTCGCGCTGGTATCGGACAGCACGATATTTCAGGTCCTCGACCTGCCGTTTGAAGCGGTTGAAATCCTCGATGAAGCGCAGCGCTATGGCCCGGTTTTCCGGAGCGCGGAGGTCCACATTCGGCCTCACCGGCTGGGCCGGCGGCGTCAGGTCCGGGCGCTCCGGCGGCGGGCCGATCGCCGCGAGATCCAGTTTCGGGAGGCGCGCTATGATATTTGTCAGGCCGTTCGATTCCTGCCGCAACGTATCAAGCTGGAATCCCAGGTTTTCCATGCCCTCCCGCGTAACCGTCGAGAAGTACGAGCTTCGAGCTCCGTACACGAGGCGGAGACGGCCCTTGTTGTACAGCACCCAGTCCCGTGAGGCGCCAAGGCGTTCGCCATCCGCAATAATCCGCTGGAAGTAGTTCACGAGCGCCAGAGAATCCTGGGGCCCCGACCCGTAGACAACGGGTGCCACACCGCGGTCGAAAATCTCCTGTTTGTCTCCGAAACGCAGGCGCGGGTCCGTGCGATAGCGTTCCTGTTGTTGCCGCTCGAACGCCGGCCATTTCTCGGCGATGGTTTGCGGAATTTTCTCCTGCGCCTTAAGCACCGTCAGGTCAGCGTCGTACGCGATCGTATTCAGGGTAAGGCTGTCCAACGTTCTCGGTATGGCGGCAAGTCGCTCGCGCGCCATGTCAAGCCACGGCAAATGCGCCGTTCTGAGTGATGTATCCGGGAGCGTCGCCGCCGCGGTGTCTATCGAGGCACGGTTCGTCTCGTAGAATTCCAGCATCTGAGTCTGATACGCAGGAATTGCGAGGACCTGCAGGAACTGCTTTGATACCTCGTTTATGAAAAACACCTTGTTGATTTCGTCGTACGTGACGGCCGAATCGGGACGCGGTTGTTTCAGGTACTCGGCAGAGAAGTCCTCAAACAGGCGACCACGTTGATACAACGCAGCAAACGTCGTCGGCGGATAGGCGTAGTTTGCGATCTTGCGGTACATCCCTTCGGCTTGCCGCAACGACTCCCATTTTCTTGTGCTGTCCTGCGAGAAGCTGGGTGAACCGCGTAATGAGATCGAGTAATACGCGGCACTGTCCATTTTCGCCACTTCGACTGCGGCGGGAAGCGCGTGCAGAAGATCCCCCGAACCTTGCCTCAAGGCTTCGAGGGAATCATGCAGTGTGAACGCTTTCTCGAAGTTGGCCCGTGCCAGCGCCTGCAACCGTTCCGCCTCGTCTCTGGCGCCTCGTGCCAAGGCTCGATCACGCTGCGCAAGCTTGTCCTGTCCGACGATCAAATTCGCTTCGATGGCGCGGAAATCGTTAGGATAGCTCCGGATAAATGCCTCGTATTCGGCGAGCTGCTGCTGCCGCTGACCCGCAAGGCCCCGGAATTGAGCGATATCCCACTGGTATGTCCCTGATTTGGGATCGTTGGGGTACAACGCAACGTACTGCTGCCGCACACGAATCGCGTTGTTGTAGTCCTTCAGGAGGCTGTAGATCGCCGCCAGGTTGTTCATGTACATCTGGCGGTTCGGATGGTCCGGCGCTGCGGCAAGAATCCGTTCCGCGGCATCGGCCGTGTGGCGGTAATCGTTGATCTCCGCGTACAGGTTGGCCGCGTTCTCGAGAGCGACAAGCGCACCCTTTCCACTGGCAGGATCGCGGTAATCGGGGTACGTATAGTAGAATCGTTCGAACGTCCTCGCCGCACGTGCCTTGTCACCTGCGGTGTCGTACAGGTCCGCGGCTTTGAGCATGGCTTCCGACGCCTGCCCGTGGTCGGGATTCATGACCGCCAGACGTTCATACGCTTCGGCGGCATCCATAAGCCGTGAGCTGTCCTCGAGTGCCTTTGCCCGGTTGTATCCGGCCGCGAAGATGAAGTCCTTCGCCTGCTGTTGTTTCTCGCGGCCGACATCGGCTGCCGCCATCCGGCGCGCCCATTCCTCCTGTTCGTCAAACTTTCCGAGCAGGCGGTAACATTCCATTATCTGTTCATACGCGTACGCGCGTTCCGCCTGCGTGATATCAGGACGGGCCAGCACGCGTTTCTGCGCGACTATCGCCGTCTCATTATCGCCCGCCGAGCGGAAACGTTCGGCGATGTCGATCACAAATTCCTTGCCCTGCGGGCTGTCCGGAAAATGCTTGAGGTAGTTTTCGTAGGCGAGAATGAGCCTGCGGACTGACGGCGTAAGATTCGGATTCCGTTCCAGCTCCTCAGCCGAAAACTGGGCGGGAGCGGGAGAGGGTTTACCTCCGATCACCAGAAAGCCGATGAGAAGGCTCACCAGACCCACGCCGACGAGTGAACGGAGGACGCGGAATTTCGGAAGGCGTGAGAACGTCATCATGCCTAGCGTCCTCCACCGGGCGGTTGAGTTTCCTGAGCCCGTCCGGGTGACCGGGAACCGGACTGTTCCATCTCGACCAACGCTTGTGCCGCAGCCACGGCTTCCAACGCAGCATCCTCGCGGTACTGGCTCCGATCGGCATTCGAAACCCGCATGAATTCCTCGTACGCGCGCTCATAGTCGCCGAGATCACGCAATTCTGTCGCAAGGCTCCAGTTCAGTTCGTACGCCTGTGGACGTTCCGGATACGTCTGGAAGAATTTCACGAAGTAATCCAGACTCCTCCGCACGCCCTCGCGGTCATTCGCGGCGCGTGCGGTGCTGTATAACCATCGCGCGCCTGTTTCAAGATACGCGGCGGCGGAATCGTCCGCCGCTTTGACCACCGCAGGCGAGTCCTGATTTTGTCGCGCCCATTCGCTGTTTCGATTGAATCGTTCGAAGAACAGCAGTTTCTGCCGAACGTAGATGCGGTACCGTTCCGCGGGATCGTCCGAGAGGTACGTCGCACCGTCGATTACCACCTGCTGAATCTGTGGACCTTCTTTGTAGGTAGGATAGCGGGACAACAGGCTGTCGTACGCGGTGAGCGCAGCAACGAGGTCCACGGGATTGCCACTGGTGTTGTAGTCGCTGTTCTTCTTGTCTCCGACCTGTCTCAACAGGTCCGCTCCGAACGGAGGATTGCCTGCCGCAGTAACCAGTTTCACCGCCGTTTCAACAGGAGGAGGAGGTTCCGTTCCGGGAAGCGGACTTTGGCGCGTGATAATCTGCGTCATGAACTGCACGGCATAATCGCGTCTCGTAATATCCATCATCCGCGGTGGATCCGGAGACACACCGGGTATCTGGGACTCTGTGAACGCGTCAACATCGCGTGCCAACCAGGCCATGTAGGCAAGTGCGTTCGAAAAGTAACGATTCCGCGCGGCGCGTTCCCTGGTTCCGACACCGTTGTAGTAGTTGATCTGCCCCAGCATTACGAGCGCGTTCTGATACCGCGGTGAGTACCAGAAATTCTTGATCAACGCGTTGCAGTACACCGCGGCGGTATCGCGGTTCACCGGTCCGCCGAGCATATTGTAGTGCGAGGCCAGGACGTAGAACGCTTCCGGAACATTCACCGAATCGTCGGGAAACTCCACCACGAGGCGCGCGAAATAGGTTTTGGCGGAATCCGTTTCCATTTCGCTCAGGTGTGTGAAATGCTGGGCTTCTTCACGGCGTCCCGTCAACCGGCTTTCATCGGATCGCGCCTTCAGATCACGTGCCTGTTCAAGATGAAACTTGCCTAATGAGTAGAGTGAGTACGGCACCAAATCGGGGTTCGTACCGAGTTCCACCACCGATTTGTAAAAGGGGACGGATACTGCTTCGTTCAGAACTGGAGGCGCTGGTGCGACGGGCAGAAGCCCCATGCGGTACCTCTGGAATTCGGTCGTGTACCGCAGCATCGCATCCGTGTAGCGCTTTCGTTCCTTGTCGTAATAGAGCTGGCCGAGTATGAACTTGGCGTCTGCAACGGACGCGGAGCTCGGGTACTTGTCGAGGTAATCCTCAAGCGACGCAATTTCCGCTGTCCTGTTCGCCTCAATTTCGGATTCGACCCGGGCAATGGTGGTATCAAGCTGCGCCAGTTTTTCCCGGAGCCGTATCTGGAGAACGTTCTCCATGTCACGCAGGAGATTGATCCTCGCCTCAAGGAAGTCTTTGCGAGGAATCACGCCCGTTCGCGGCGCGCCACCCCACAATTCCGACCCAAGCAGGCGTTCTTCGATCGCAAGCAGCCGCAGACTCCTGTTCAGGGAGTCCGCCCGCTCCTTCAGTTCAGGATCCGTAATCTCACCCGTTACCTGCGGAACGATGATCGTATCGCCGGGCGAAACCGGGGGCAGGGGAATGGTACCCACACTGAATTGCCGGCGCGGAATTGGCGGAAGAGCCCGGCGGTCACCCAGCAGGACAGATTCCACCGTCATCGCTCCGTCGAGGCTGGACTGCAAGAGCGCTGGCAGAGAACTCGTATCCGTCGGAGAAGCGCTCTCCGCCTTCACGCTCGACGCGCAGAGGCCTGCAAGCGCGATCACGCACACTGTGCTGGAAATCTGTGCGCGAACACCACAGATTCCCCGCCAGACCGCAATCGAACGCGACAGTCGCACGAGGGGCGCCTGAAAGGCACATCGAAAGCGGTGGGTCATGGCGACTCCGAAAGCAGTTTTTGGATGCGGGTACGAACGTCCTTCAGCCTGTCCGCTTCGTAACGGCGCCGTTGGTTCTCATCAAAAACCCGCCGAGAATACGCGAATTCCGCATATTGCACCCACTTGCCGTACACCTGGGATCCCTGAGGAGTCATCTGGGGTTGGACACCCTGCAGCCAACGCTGGAGCTGCTCTCTACGCTGTTCGTACGTAATCTCAGGCAAATTCGCAGCGGCCGCGGGAGTCTGACCCGCCGCACGTCTCAGGTTCGCAACCTTCTGCTCAAGCCCTCGCAATGCCTCTTGTTCTGCGCGGATCGCGACGGTGAGGCTGTCTTGAAGACCGGTCGCGTTCGGCGTATAAGACTGGAGGTATTGCTCCACCCGTTGAACCTGTTCGCGCAGTGCCAGGAGACTCGCCTGTTCCTCTATCGCGGAACGGTAGAGTGCTTCATTCTGGCGTTCCAGCGCGATGATGCCGACAAGGTGCAGAGAACCATCAATCTTTTGGAGTTGCTGATTCACCCACACGCGCGCGGCGCGACGCTGCTGGATGTCCACCATGGACTTCATCTCGCGCATCTGCTCAGCCGCAAGCTCAGTTTCTCCGATCAGCGATAACACATAGCTGTTCAGAGCGGCGGCCTCCAGAGCCGCAGGGGGGCTCAGTGGCCAACGCTGGGCTGTGTTCACTGCGATTTTCGCGTCAAGATAGTTTCCTGTCTCGATAAACGCCCACGCGCGCCCCAGCTGCGCTTCCGGGTACCACACAGACGTATTCGGAACCGCCCCGTATGCCCTGGCAGCGTCCTCCATGCGGTTGGCCTGAAAATACGCGTGGCCAAGGGACATGGAAACACGAGCCATCAACGTTCCCTCAGGATCGATTGGACCGACGAGGGGAACGACATCCTCAAGTTCTTTCACGGCGGCCGCGACGCGAGTCCCGGCTTCACGCCCGGGGCGCTCCGCCTGTACCTGCCCGCTGGCGATCAGGTACGCCATGCGTGAATAGTAGTTCGGGTCTCCCCTCTGGGGAGTGCCTCCCGTCGCCGCCAGCATCGAATCCAGAGCCGAATCCGTGACTTCGGGAAGCGTTTCCTCGCTGGCAGCACCTTGCAGTGTCGCCACGCCGCTATCGCCGCCCAAGTGCGCTTCGGCTCTCAAAAGCCGTGAATAGACTACCAGGCGATCGTTCGCGAGTTTTGTTTCCTCGTCGTCCACGGCATCCTCTGCCGCGGGTGGCAATGCCGTCTGCACAAGATTCAACACCGAAAGGGCAACCTGCGGCTCGTTGAGGCGCAGGAAGCTTTCCGCAACCAACACGCGAATGCGGTTGGCATCCACCACGTCTTCGGGCAGCCGAGGTTGTGCGGTCCACATGGTTGCGATCTTGCGGTGTTCACCCGCTGCAAACGCCAGCTCCGTCCAGTTCAGGAGGGCAACCGAAGCGAACTCATTCCGCGGCCGTTGCCACACCTCCATGTAGCCCCTGAAGGCGTTATCCCAGTCGCCCATCGCGTAATCGATTTCCGCACGGTAGAACAGCAGCCTCTCGCGCCACTCAGGAAGCGGAATGTCGCCATATGCCGTGGCCAGGGCGGTCAATCGAGCGCGGGCGGAGCGATAATCACCGGCATCGTAATGGGATACCAGCGCGTTGTATTCGGTGACGAACATGCGCCGGCCTTCACCGGCGCTGCCTGAACCGATCAGGCGCGATCTCACAAGATCGACCTTCGTTTTCCAGAGTTCGAGATCTGTCGTTATGGACCGATCCAGTTCTGTCACCGTGGCGCGCACGGCATCTGCCGATTTCAGTTCACCGGCAACAGAATCGCGTTGCTCTGAGATCATGTCGGCCGAGGACAGGATCCTGTCCTCAATCTGGACCACCTCGTTGCTGAGAGTTTGTTCATATTCCCTCAAAGCAACGATTTCTGGAGGTTCCGGAATCCCCGGTTGGCGCATTTCCGGAGGAAGGAGCGCGAGTTTCTCCTGAAGGCGAATTCCAATTTCATCGAGGAGTTCGCCGCCCCGCTCGTTGAGAATGCTCCGTTGGAAGGCGATCTGGGACTGAATTTCGGAGAGTTGCCGGTCGACGTACGCGATGTAGGCATCTCGGTAGGGCGTTGCCGGTTCGCCTTCGCGGTCATCCTGCGCGAACACTGCAGAAAATGAGGAGGCACAAAGGCCAATCGCACAGATCGCCGAGAAGCCCCTGCGGCACCACAAATTCCTCAGTGTCAGCATTCCCGTCGTCTTTCCGCGGTAGGAACCGCGCTATCGTGGCGAAGCAGCAAACCTACCAAGATTTTGCGCGTAGGCATGCACACAAATTACTTGAACGACAATCTCTTGTCAACTGACGGGTTGTGCGGGGTGTCAGTATTCGCTCCTCGATTCGGTACTCCCTATCGAAAATAAGATAAATCCGCGGCTTGTGGAACAGCGCCTGCAACAATACTCAACGCGCGCCGGAAATCCTCCGGAGGATCGGATTCCACCACGAGCGCCTTACCTGTGGCAGGATGCAGAAAAGACAGTTTCCTCGCGTGAAGCGCCTGCCTCCCGATCACAGTGAGAAGGAACCGCGCAGAAGATCTGTGAGCGGGGGCGATCCCTCGAATTGCAGCTTCCCTTCCGCCGTATTCTGGGTCCCCTACCACAGGGTGTCCGATCGCCTTCAGATGAACGCGGATCTGATGAGTTCTTCCCGTTTCCAGGTGGAGCAGCAGCAGACTTGTATAGGAAAAAACAGAGATGGTCTCGTATCTCGTTGCGGCCGCGCGGCTCGCTCTGCCGCAGATCGACATGGTTTTGCCACCCGCCCGGTCGCGTCCGATGGCAGCCTCTATGCGCCCGGAACCTGGCGACGGATGTCCCCACACAAGGGCGATGTACTCGCGTGAAATCGTGCGATTTTTGAGCTGGGTTGCGAGAGCCGCGTGGGCGCGATCGTTCTTCGCCACAAGAAGAAGGCCGGAGGTGTTTTTGTCCAGCCTGTGTACAATCCCCGGCCTGAAAGTTCCGCCCACCCGGGAAAGTTCGGCGCTGTAACCCGCCAGCGCATTCACGAGGGTTCCGCCGGAATGGCCGGGGGCCGGGTGGACTACCAATCCCGCAGGTTTGTTCACAACCAGAAGGTCGTCGTCTTCGTACCTGATGTCCAGGTCAATACCCTCAGGCTCTACGGACAACGGATCTTTCCGGGCAACCACAATGCGCACGGTCTGGCCTGCCGCAACAGGAGTGCCGGCTTTGAGATGCGAGACGACCTTCCCTTTCGGAGAAAAGAGCTGCACCCGTCCATCGCGGATCGCCACCGACGCTTGCGAACGACTGATCCCGGGGAGGAGAGCCGCGATGGCGCGATCGAGCCGAATACCGTCTGCAGAGGGAGGAACCAGGACTTCGTTGCACGCCGGTTGCGTCGAATCACCGCGCACAATCTCGCTGGCATTGTCCATCTGAACGCCGTTCATGGCCACGCCCACCGATAGAAAGCACCGGCGTAAACAGCACCGCTGCTCACGTTGGCGCTCTGAGATCTCATCGTTTTTCGCGCGGAGTCATCCAGAACTATCCGGCGGACTCCCTGTCATCCCACACGACGATACGGCCACAGCCGTCACAGGCAATAATTCGGTTGTACATGCGCAATTCGTTCAGTTTTTGAGGAGAGAGGCTCCGCCAACACCCGCCGCAGGCACCCCGCGAAACCCTTACCACCGCGTTGGTTTTGCCACGCCGAACTCTTTCGTAGACCGCCAGTATCCGGGGAGGTACTGTTTCGGCGACTGCCTTCCGCTTTTCCATGACCTTGGCAATTTCGCTATCAATGGTAGCCGCTTTCTCATCAAGGTCGGCAATTTCGCTCTCCAGTTCCGCAATCCTCGCTTCGAAGCGCTCGCGCTCTTCGTCCAGGAGGTTTCTCAACCTGCGGACTTCCTCATCTTCTCTATCGCGCTCCGCGAAGTACTCCTCAATCGCGTGCTCAAGCGCGATGATTTCCTGCTGAACCGCGTCGTATTCGCGATTGGTTTTTATTTCCTGCAGGCGCGTCTGGTGCTTCTTGAGATTTTCTTCCGCGATGTTCAACTGCTGAAGGAAATGGTTGAACCCCGATTCGTGCTGCTTGAGCTGATTTTCCTTGGCGGACCGATCCTGTTTCAAATCCTCCATCTCGGCGCGCAATTCGGCAGCACGTCGAGGATACGCGCTCTTGTTCTTCTGAAGTGCATCGATCTCGTTGTCTACGTCCTGTAATCCCAAGAGGTCGAACAATCCTTGTTTCATCTTCGCTTTCTATCCTCCATTGCCAAGAGCACCTTGCGCGAGGCGGCGAATCAAACAGAAAACGGGGTGGTATCGAGAATACCACCCCGTTTTCCGCGTCCCCTCGGTTCCGGATCATACATCGCCGGTGTCGCCCGTTTCGGCTCGCTTTTTCCAAGCCGCAACGGGCGACAACTGCTTCCGGGAGTCCGCCTCACCGAGTATCATCCACAAAGAGTTGGTGGGCAGTACAGGAATTGAACCTGTGACCTCTGGTATGTGAGACCAGCGCTCTAACCAGCTGAGCTAACCGCCCAAAAAACAAATGTTTACTAATGCCCCCACCAGGACTTGAACCTGGGACAGACCGGTTATGAGCCGGGGGCTCTAACCAACTGAGCTATGGGGGCGAAAAATCCTTGACGTATGAATAAAAGATACGAGGCAACCGCAGGCAGGCAAGGGTACGACCGCCGCGCGGAGTTCGGGTTCCCTCAGCAGGTCCGGTGGTCGGTTACCGCGGGAAGGCTCTCAACAAGAAGCCGGAGAGGGCGCAGAGTCCCTCCCCGGCTCATGTTCTTCATTGGTGACTCTCAGAGAATGTCTTCCCCGCTTTCCCCTGTCCGGATCCGCAAGGCTTTCTCGACCGGCAGCACGAACACCTTTCCATCGCCGATCTTGCCAGTGCATGCTGATTTCGCTATCGCATCCACTGCCGCTTCCACCATTGATTCGGACACGACAACTTCCACCTTTACTTTGGGCAGAAAATCGACGTGGTACTCACTCCCGCGGTAAAGCTCTGTGTGCCCTTTCTGCCTGCCAAAGCCTTTCACTTCGGAGATCGACATCCCTTTCACACCGACGTCCGTGAGAGCCTTTTTTACTTCTTCGAGAACGTACGGTTTGATGAACGCCTCGATCTTCTTCATGGGAATCGTCCTTTCTCAAGGCCAGGAACGGCCCGCCGCCGCAAACACCCGTCTGTATCAGATGTCGAAGTACAACGCAAACTCATGGGGATGGGGCCGAAGGCGCAGCGCGTCGACCTCATTTTTCCGCTTGTATGAGATCCAGGTTTCGATGACATCGGAAGTGAACACGTCCCCTTTGAGCAGGTAGTCGTGATCGGCTTCGAGCGCATCAAGCGCCGCCGCGAGGTCCGCGGGCGTTTTCGGGACCTTGGCCAGTTCTTCTTTCGGGAGATCGTACAGGTCTTTGTCGAGCGGTTCTCCCGGGTGGATTTTGTTCAGAATGCCATCGAGCCCCGCCATGAGTATCCCGGCAAACGCGAGATAGGGGTTGCAGGACGGATCGGGACACCTGAATTCCACGCGCTTTGACTTCGGTGACGCCGAATACATCGGTATACGGCACGCAGCGGAGCGATTCCGCGAAGAGTACGCAAGATTCACCGGCGCTTCGTAGCCCGGAACGAGCCGCTTGTACGAGTTCGTCGTCGGGCTGGTGATTGCCAGAAGCGAAGGCGCGTGCTTGATAAGGCCCCCGATGAAGTAGAGCGCCATTTCACTCAGGCCCGCGTACTGATTCCCACCGAAGAGCGGCTTCCCCTCTTTCCAGAGGCTGACATGCACATGCATGCCTGACCCGTTATCCCCAAACAAGGGTTTTGGCATGAACGTGGCGGTCTTCCCATTCTTCGCCGCAACGTTCTTCACGATGTATTTGAACATCATCAGCTTGTCTGCAATCTCCACCAGCGGGCAGAATTTCATGTCGATTTCCGCCTGTCCCGCTGTTGCAACTTCGTGGTGCTGCGCTTCCACCTCGATGCCGCATTTCAGCATTGTCAACATCATTTCCGTGCGGATATCCATCTGGTGATCAACAGGAGGCACGGGGAAGTACCCTTCCTTAAGGCGCGGTTTGTACCCCAAGTTGGGTTTCTCGTCACGCCCGGTGTTCCAGTTACCCTCGACGGAGTCTATGTGATAGAAACCGGAATTGATGGTCTGGCCGTACCGAATGTCATCGAAGATGAAAAACTCCGCCTCCGGGCCGATGTAGGCGGTGTCGGCCAGCCCTGTTGACTTCAGGTACGCTTCCGCCTTTTTCGCAACATTCCGCGGATTGCGCGAGTAACGTTCCTTTGTGATCGGGTCGTGAATGTCGCAGATCATGCTTATGGTGGGAACGGCAGTGAAGGGGTCCATGACCGCGGTATTCGGATCAGGCACCACGAGCATATCGCTCTCGTTGATCGCCTGCCATCCGCGGATTGACGAGCCATCAAAGCCCAACCCGTCCTCGAAAAGGTCAGGCTCAAGGAACTTGACGGGTATACTGAAGTGCTGCCACATTCCGGGGAAATCGATGAACTTCAGATCAACTACTTCCGCACCGTTGTCATGCGCCATTTTGATCACGTCACCGGGCGTCATTCCCATCGGTTTTGTCTCCTTTTTATGAACTGTGTCATCTCAGCCCCGGCAGCTTTCGCGCCATTTGGCCACCACCGGCAGAACCATGAGGCGAACCCGCCCCTGCGATCTCGTTATAAAAGGATACGTGTTATGTGTTTCGCCGTTTTTGCGCGTGTGTTAAATCGGCGTAAACGCGGACAACGGAATTTTCGGCGGCCAAGAACGGTATAGGTGTTATGAGTGCCGTGCGCCGGTTTCCTCCGGGTGAATCCCTTTGGCGGAACTGGACTCAGCACATTTTCGCAAGTAGAATATTGTCTCAGAGCTTTCCCATTCCAAAGCCGCAAGGAAACCGCATGGATGCACCGAGGAATACCCGAGAGCACGTCATACTGGAACTAAAGAGGGCGGGAAGCCTGAGTACGAAAGACCTGGCCGGACTTCTGGGTATTTCCAGTACTGCCGTCAGGCAGATTCTCAATGTGCTGCAAGCGGAAGGCCTGATCGACACAAGGACTGAACGGCAGCCCCAGGGGCGCCCTTGTTACGTGTACACGTTGACCGAAAAGGGTCATGATCTTTTCCCTGAGGCGTACGATTCGCTGGCGATAGAGCTGTTGGAAACCGTGCGAGAAATCGGCGGGGAGGAAATGATTCAGGATCTCGTCGCAAAGCAGGTCAGCAAAAAAGAGGAGCGCTATCGGAAACTTATGAAAGGGCGCTCGCTTGCTGAAAAGCTGGCGCAACTGCGAGAGCTGCGCGATGGAGATGGCTACATGGCAGTTGTGGAGGAAGGAGAAACAAAATCTGCGATCCGTGAACACAACTGCCCCATATACCGCATCGCGAAAAACCATCCCGAAATGTGCGCTCAGGAAATTGCCTTGATGGAACGGTTGCTCGGCGTTTCGATTCATCAAACGCACCACATGGCGGACGGCCAGCACTACTGCCGATTCGAGATTCACAAAAACCAGGCATCTGCAACCGACCCCGTCAAGGAGGCCGGACTTGCGAACTGAGATTCGGAAAAGGGGAAGCACCCGTGGCGGAGGGGGATCGCAGTTCGCCTGAAGAGCTCGTTCGCCGTGAGCTTGATCCGGGCGAGGTCGTTCTCTGGTCGGGGGCTCCTTCTCCGGAGACCGCGTTCCGGTCGGGCCTTGCCTATTTCGTCGCCGGTTCGGTCGTCTTGTTCGGTTTTTCTGCCCTCCTGACGTATTTCCTCCTGTCTGCGACCCACGATCTTGCGCTGCTGGTGTTTCTCGTCGTGGCAGGCGTACCCGCGACCTGCACGGCCGTGTGGTGGATGGGTACCCCGTTTCGGCGACGGCACAGGGCGGGGAACTCAATCTGTGTTCTCACGGACAGGCGGGCAATCGTGTTTGACCAGGAGCGAAGCATGCGCGTCCAGTCGTTCGACGCCGGTCTTCTGGCGGAGGCGGAGGCGAATGCTGGCAGGGATGGGCTTGGCGACATTTTGTTCCCGGCGCATGTGTTCCTGCCGTCGAGGAAAACCGGGCAGTTCAACCGCAGGCAAGCGCCCGCAGCTCTCGCGCGCCGGGGATTTCGCGGAATCAGGGATGTGGAGCATGTCAACGCGCTTATCACGCAGGTCTCAACACGACCGGCGCAGGGCAGAGCGGCGCCGTGCGAGGAAGTTGACCTGCGAGCCGCCTCCCTTTCCCGTGTGGGAAGCGACGCGATTCGAAACGCCATCGCCACCGGCGAGAAGGTGTTGTGGACCGGGACCCCTGCTGCGTCGCCGGTTCTCATCAGATGGTCTCCCTTGATGGTGCTCGGGGGAGCGCTTGCCGCAGTGGGGATTGCCGTGGCCTTCGCCCCGGAAATCTTCGCGCAGTCTGGCGTATTCCTTTCGAATTACCCCGTGGTCGTGCGGGTCTTCGGCGTCGGTTTTGCCATCGCTGCGTTCGGCTTGGGTCTCCTTCCCGTTCGGGAATACAGGAGATTGCGAAGAACGGTGTACGCGGTGAGCAACCGAAATGCCTACATCCTCGAGGCAGGCTCCTCGTCCGCGGTTGTACGCACGTTTTCCGCGGGCGACGTTCGTGACCACTACCGAAGGCAGCGACCGGATGGTTCCGGAGATCTCGTGTTGCAGAGACGCCTGCGTCTGGAGAAAGCGAAACGCGGCGCCAAAGGGCCGGGTCCCGAGGTTCAGCTCGCCGAGGAAGAGGTCGGTTTCATGGGTGTACAAGATGTGCGCGGTGCGGAGCGTTGTATCCGCGCGATGGAACACGGAGCATCTCAGGGCACCCAGGCTCCACGCTGAGGGTGCCCTGGCAGCGCCCCGTATCAGAAGGCCAGTTTCATTTCGCTCGCGAAACCGAGTCCCCGCGCCCGTTTGGAGAAGGGTACCTCAAACGGGGTGTACGCGCCTTCGTTGGCAAGCGCGAGATCCCAGTGGAACCATCGCAGATGGAAGCCCATTCCAAGGGACGCGAAATGGCCCGATCGGCCTCCCAGTGACATTCCTGCGCGCAACGGGATCCACGGACCGACGGGCAAGTATTCTATTCCGGCGGCTATCCGCGGAGTGGTGCTGGTCAGGGCGCTTCTGGAGAAGCCCTGCTCGAAATCAACCGTCCAGATCGCGGGGAACAGGTCCACCGACCGCGCCATACCCACGCGCAGATAAGCCGGTACGTTCGCTTTCATGGAATTGATCCGTTCGTACCGTTCGACGGTGCTTCCCGGCGCGGCAAACAGCGTATCGAGGTAATCGAGCGTGTTTACCCCTTCGGGTTTGTCGTCGATGAGCGATTTTGCATTGATGATCCGCGATCCGCTATCCAGCGTGTAGGTTCGCCGCTCCGCCATGTTCCAGGTAATGGAACGCAGCGGAAGATTGTGCAACGCCGCGCTGATTGCGGTTTTGTCGTCCAGTTTCCCCGCAGCGCCAAGCGTACAACCGAGCCCCCAGGCGTTTGCCGCTTCGAACTCAACGTCCGTTTGCTTGTCGCCGAACGCGTCCGTGGTCCGTTTTACAGAAAGCCCTCCTGTTTCCACCACCAGCCGCGCATCCGTCTGCCAAGTGTTCGGACGGACAAGCACCTCGCCAACTGATTCCACCACGCGGACCCGGGGAGACGCACGGTAGTAGTTCAGCGTCGCGCCGACGGAGAACGCGTCGGCGTAACGCAGCGGCACACGGCGCGCGTAGGAAAACTTTGTTACACCGACGGCCCACACGTCACCGACTATCCCCGACAACGAATACGGAATGCCGGAAGTACGGGCGTCGTTGTACGCAGTCGTGGCGTCGCGGTCCTCAGCAATCGCGTCAAACAACCCTCGAGGCAGACCGACGGACACGAATTCCATGAACTCGCCAGTGACGGCAAACTGTTTCACCCTCACGGAAAATGGTATCCCCACATTCATCGTCTGCCGGATGCTGATGGCGCCGCCAGGAAACATCCCGAGGGCCGACTGGATTTCCGCCGTGGTGAGCACTTCGTCATCCAGCCAACCGACAAAATCACCGTACGAGAAACCGTCATTCGCCGCGAAGAAGCCCAGGTTCCCCAGGCTGATTTCGGCTGACGGCGCGGCGAAGAATGCGAGGTTGGCCGGATTCCACGCGGGCGCATGAACGCCCGAGGCAACTGCCGTGTACGCGCCCCCCATGGCGGTTGCGCGGGCTTGCCCGAAGGACATGGTGGCCGCGCTGGAGCACCGTGGCAGCACCGCGATCGACAGTGCCGTCAGCAAAAAGCCAGCACACGAATACGCGCCTTTCCTGCAATCCATGGGCGTTACCTCTTGGTCGCGCCGGCGATCTGCATCCAGATTGCAACCTTCACATAATCAGAAGGAGACAACTGAACGAGACCCGGTGCATCGAGAAGCTGGATACGCGGCATCAGATAAAGTTTTTCGTAGGAGAACAACTGCAACTGGTCGTCGAGCCGAACCTCCACCGTCGCCCGGCCGGGATTGGCGTGGTCTACCCTCCCGTCACTCAAGCGTTGCGGGTTCGGGAGGCTGACGGTAAAGAGCTTGAACACGGCCTTTCTGGCTATGGCGTCGGCTTCCCCCGTAACAGGTCCACCCTGCGGAATCCTGAGTGTGTCAGGAATTTGTGCCACCGGAGTTTTCGCGCTTGCCGGGTACAAGGCCCTCAGGGTTGAGAACAGAGGGTCAGGACTTGCGAACACGACGAGGGTGGCCCCCATAGGGAAATGGTTCTCCACGTCCGCCACGAGGGTCGCGCTCCGGGCGCGAGGAACCAGATCGTTTCGCACAGATTCGTCTATGTCGATTTCAAACCCTTCCTCGGTCTCCGCTTTTGCATCGAAGGTGAGTTGAGGAACCGTGAATTTGAGGGGGGATTCGACACGTACGTCCTTAACGTCTACGCGACTGGAATCTCGGACCAGTACTATTTCGCCGCGAATATTCACATTTCCTGAGACCTCGACTTTGGTCTGGCCGCTGGCAAACAGATTGTTGAGGGCGGCATTAATGATATCAACCGGGGAGTTGCCAAACGCGTCAAGACTGTCCTGCGTCACACGGATGTGGCGGTTCACTCCGGGTCGAAACTGCTGCGAAAACGTTTTGGTATACTGCGCCGCGGGTGCTCCGCCCGCAGGGTTTGCCACGGTCAACACCAACCCGATGTCGGCATCCACCTGCGTTTCGTACGCGGTTACGTCGAGTTCTACAGTGATCTCCTCGGCCGCCAGACCTGTCAACCCGGCAGGCAGATTTTGGGTTACGTCGAAATCGACCGGCTGGATCGTGACGTTGATTGGAGGTTGCGAGGGCGCGACATTCCCTTCCACACGTTGCACCGCCAACGCGCTCATATCGGCACCTACCTGCACGTAGTCCGTGGAAACGATGTCTACAAAGGTGTCCCCCGTGCCGAGCACTGTGGTGGTGAGGTTCACGCGAACACGGTCGATAGGCGTTTTTGGCGCAGTCGGGTTCTCGATGACCGCGTCACTGAGATCGAACACGACAGTTTTGGTTTCGCGTGCGCCGAGCGCGATCATTGCTCGAGCGTAATCCGAGGCACCCCCGGAGCCGACGCTCACATTCTGAAGATGCTGCGCTCCGGTAACCGGCGTGCGCGGGATGGTAAAATCGGGCAGATCGTAGGACACTTCCAGGGGAGTGTTGAGGTTATTCACGATGTTCAAAGTGAAGCGGTTGGTGTCGGCAACGACAGAACGGGCAAGCTTCACCGAGTAAATCTGAATCCTGTCGCTGGCAAAATTCACTTCTCGCGAGCGTGAAAAAGTTTGCCGGGGTATTTTCGCGCGGGCCGATTCCACCTCCAGCGCAGAAATGTCCACGGTAACCGTAAACGACGCGGCAAGCATCTGGTTGCCCGTCGCGGTGCCAGCCTGCGTCTGGGCTCGTGTAAAGACATGAGCCGGACTGCGAAGCGTTGCTCCAGAAAGGTCGAGCGGAGTCGAGGAGACGGAATCCCCTGGTTGGATGACTGGAAAATCGGCCTGCGCAATCGCGTCTTTGATGGTTCCGAAGGACCCATCGGAGGTAACCATTGTGTCGCCAGACGTGCTCACGTAGATGGTTACAGGCCCCATGGGCAAAGGCCCGTCGTTGGCAAGCGAAATCACCACTCGGTTGAGCGTCTGGTCAGACGAACTGGAGAAAGTGGCCTGCTGGAAATTCGAAAAATCCACCGCCCTTTTTACTGTTGGAAGATGATAAGCCGGGATGGCAAGGGGGACGTTGCCCGGGGGCATCGACGCAATATCCGGGACCAAATCCGCCAGCACTACCGGCGGGGTGGTTGTCGGCGGGACATCCGCAACGCTGATCAGCCCCATTTCGGCCGTTATGGACTGCGGCGTCTGGTCATCAACCCGCAACTGATCACTTCCGATGCGGCCACCGTCAGTCAGATCCACCCGGTCGCGGTTCAAGCTGATGACGAACCGGGCAGGGTTCGAGCCAACGGTTTGCACCGAATCAACCTTGGCGACCTCTTCGCCAATTTCGATGCGCTCGTCCATGAGCGGTACGCTCGTGGAAAGCTCCACCGAAGGGGTGAGCGTTTTCGGGACGTCGCATCCCGACAGCGCGACTGCAAGGGCGAACAAGAGCATCCCGGATCGCGCCCGGTTGGTGTTCATAATGCGCTCCTTCAGGTTACTGGATTCTGTCCGCGGCCAAACCCCTGATTACCCCAAATGTATCTCGTTCCTGACGCTCGTCAAAATCTCGCGACTCGTCGGTTCCCCGTCAGGCATTCAGACGATGTTGTCTGGGAGAGAGATGATGGACACCTTGAAGGCTTCTAGCGGGAGATGACCACTTTGTGGCATTGCGCGGCATTCCCGGCGCGCGCTTTCACGAGATAGACAGAGGAACCCACTGCCCGTCCTGAGTCGTCTCGTCCATCCCAGACTACCGTGTGCCGTCCGGCGGAGAAGTGGCGGTCCGCGAGGATGCGAATCCGACGGCCAAGAACATCGTAGACCTCTACATGCACGAGACACGCCTCCGGTTGCACCCATCCTATTGTTGTGGCGGGGTTCGCAGGGTTTGGACGCGGGTGTTCCAGTTCAAATCGAACCGGCAGAACCGATTGCGATTGTTCTACGGCAACAGGCAACTGAGTGAAGGAAACCCAGACACCATATCTCATGAGCTGAACGCCATTTGAAGAAGAATTGGTGCCCACGGTAATCCTGTTCTCACCCCGGACGAACAACCTCGCATCGAACCGGTACGCCCACGGTCGGGCAGCATCCGCAGCGAGTCTCAAGGTGTCGCCGTCATTCACCCTGAGCCAGACCTCGTCCGCGGAATCCACGGAACTGGGTGTGAGCTCGATCCTCCCCACGAGCGAACTATCGAGCCTGTCGGGAATGGTTATGATGAACGTCGAGTCGGGCCGCTGGGCGTTCAGGATGACAGACAGGTTCCGGAACACGTATCGTTTCTCCACACCGCCAGCTACGACGAACTCGCTGATCAGCGTGTCGCCCACCCCGGCCGAGCCATCGCCGTTTACATCCCAGTTCTGCCCCGATCCATCGTGCGCGGTTGGAAAGACTGTCAGACGGTATCTTCCGGCCTTCCAGAAATTGAGCGGAATGAAACTGGCAGTCGTATCGCCAAGCTGCCAACGGCCCGCCACCGGCGGATCCACGCGTACGGCCTCCGCCACGCTTGCGGGCTCGACTCCGCGGGAGTAATCAACCCTTATGAAATCGGTGGCCTGCATCTCCACTGACCGGTGGTGCGGCCATATACCGCGAAACCGCGCGCAACGGACTTCTGTCCCTGTCGTGAATTCCAGTGACGCGTCTGCTCCCAGGGGCATCCCCCACCGGTTGCACGCGGCAGCGCAAATGGTAACCCGATACGTCGTGTTCGAATCCATCGGGGTATCCGTACCGAGGATCAGCCTCGTGGCCTCCCACCGACAATGAAACGGGATCGCCGGCACAACAGAAAGAGACGAAGCCACGGAGGCGGAGTCCATGAGCTCATCGAACACGAATTCAATCGGGGCGTTTCTTTCCACGTTGACCGCACCGTTGTGAGGCTCCGTTTTCAGAAGGCCTGTGGTGCGCGGGGGTGCTTCGTAAATGCGCATATGGCCGCTACGCACACAGATAAGGATTTCTGCGATACCATCGTTGTCCACGTCGGCAACGACAGGGTTGTTCCCCCCGGCCCCCAACGGCAGGCTCCACTGGACACGCGGCTCGCTCGCATCGTTCGTTCCATTGTACGCGACCAGGGTGTTCCCCTGCAAAACAGTGATGAATTCGTCGCGCCCGTCACCGTCTATATCTGCGGCAACGAAATCCCATGTGCCGCCTTCTGTTACGCTCTCAGTCCATTCAATCGCGCCGTCTGTGCCCTGATAGCATACTACCCTTCCGTCAAGATGGCCGACGACGATTTCCTTCACGCCATCTCCGTCTCCGTCCCCTATGGCACCGAAGCTCCGGAACCCTTGTGGGTTCTCCAGGGGGTACCACCATCGCGGCGTGCCGTCGAACTCCATCACCGTGACCGCACCGGCAGCATACGAAGGGCTGTTCATGAAGATCTGGTGCTGGCCTGTTCCCCGGAAATCCGCCACGGTCGGAGTTGCGTACGAAACCCATTTGGGAAAGATCTCATAGGCGAGATTCTTTATCGGGTATATCGGGTTTCCTGTCTGACCGTCGTACGCCGCAAGGAGCGTGTACGCGATGTGGACGATGTCGTCGATTCCATCGCCGTTCACGTCGTGTATGGCGGGTATGTAACCACCCATCGTCAGTGAGGTGGCCCCTGTGGCGGTTGTTACCTGTGTTTTCCGCCAGACTTCTGCACCGGTGGCTCCATTCAGAACCAGGAGTTCTCCAGACCCGCGCGCCCTGGCGTGGAGTTGCACCACGATGTCACGGATTCTGTCATCGCCGACGAAATACCCACTCAGCCAGTTATCAATTGCGGCTTCCACCTGTCCGTCGGTGATCTCCGGGAACGGGTGCTCCCATCGAGTTGTTCCGTCGTAGTTGTACACTATCAGGGAGGCGAACCCCTGTTGAGTCCGGTTTCGGGCAATGACCTCCTTTTTGCCGTCTCCGTCGAGGTCGTCTGTCAGTACACTGAGTGGTTCGAGCGTGTAGGCCGGCATTTCGATCATCGCGTATCCGGGCCTGCGCCACCGAATGGCGAGTTCAGGGCCACTTGTGTCATAGCACAGGATGTCCCCGCCCGCTGACGTAACGAGGATCTCGTTTCTCCCATCGCCATCGAGATCGCTTACGACGGGGGTGGGCCGGTACCCTTTCGGCCTGTCGTTCGGGTCCTCGCTCAGCACATTCCCCGCGGCATCCAGTGTCACAAGAGCATTGGTGCTGAGGTTTCGCAGGGCGATCCGGCACTCCGCGCCGGAGCCATGAACGCTTACGACCGCAATGGGCGCGGAGGAGACGTACTCCATCCGCTGCGAGATTCCGGCCGCAGCAACCTGCCACGATCGCAACCTTTCACCCCTGAAATCTCCGTCGGTGTCCTCCAGTGTCAGGAATTCTTCGACACCGTCTCCATCGAGATCATTCAGGAGAACCGTCTCATCCCCATGTGCGGCGATAGTGTTCCATGTGGTATCGGCACCGATTCGCGTGCGCACGAATGTGGCGTGTTCCACCGTGAGACGCGCCTGCGCTCCGGAGGTAGCAGTCCAGTTGAACACCTGCAACTTGCCGAACAACGGGGGAGTGGTACCAAAGCACTCGATCGTGAAAAGTTCTTTGATGCCGTCGTTATCTGCGTCGCGAATGCCGTAGATGTAGCGATCAGGAATATTCATCGCGACGGTTCCGTCCGCACCTCGGTACGCAGTTGCGTGCCACTTCAGGTCCTGGACCGGGCGGTTGAAAAGGCTGAGTGTCACTTCGCACGTGCCATCGCCATCCAGATCACCAACGGAATGAGGATTGGGGAGGACTATAACGTCACGTTCGCTACCGTCCACGAGCGCATAGGTGTGCTTCCACAGGAGGGATGCGCTGGAACCGGCGTTTTTGATTACCGACAGATGAGTCGCGAAGTCAGATATCACCACGAAATCTCTGATACCGTCTCCATCTACATCTGCTGCCGCGAAGTGCCCGTAATTCCTTCCGACATCCCAGGTAGCGACGTACCGCGTGAAACCTGTTGCCGCGTCAAGGACCTGAATTTTGTAGTGCGGAGCCAGGCAAATCTCCATCTTGCCATCATTGTTGAAGTCGCCCGCCACGACTTCCGGGCTGTACATGTCGCCCAGATTCGGCGTACTCCACGCAAGACGGCCGTTCGAGATCCCGCCGTGGAAACTGAACATGTATCCCCGCCCCTCACCGGTGCCCATGTCCGCGGTGAAGGCAACCACCTCAAGCCCGGAGCTATCAGGAAGGAAATCGGCAACCTGTGACAGTGCCGACGAGAATGTCTTCCCGGTCGTGTTGTCTTGCCACAACAGCGCGCCATCGTCGATTCGGCGGATCCTCAGGGTCCCGAACAGCAATTGCTCTCGCCGTCCGTCGCCGTCGAAATCAAACACCCACGAACTGTCGGTTTCGTCAGATCCTGCAAGATCGGGAACCGGGCCGCCCAGATAGGTTTCTGAACGAAGGACCGGTGCCTGCCGCATACGACTGACCGCGTTTGTATGCCCGGTCTGATGCGGGTTCTGGCGATACATCGGCCACTCTCCGCCTGCGGCTCGCGTTTCGTCCGCAGCACCACACAGCATGCAGAATACAGCAGCAAGCATGAACACGTTCATTTTCCCACCTCCCGCAACCGTATCGTTTCACGGTTGTGTTGCTGATCGCACTGCAACAGATCGCCACAGAATACCTAACGAAAAATGATCGGGCGCCCAAACGGTAGTCCATTCCGACCGTGGTTCGCCGCGAGGTCACTGCGTATTTTTTGTGATCATCAACGTCAAATGCCACGGCACGGGACCAGCCATGCAGGCCAGAACTCGATACAACGCTCCGCTTACGGACTCCGCCGACGTCCGCGATTCGATCTGCGGTCAGGGCGCGGGCGCGTACCTGCTGCTTGGCGACAACGGAGTAGATATCGAGGAGACGGTAGCCGGCGTTGTCGCCCATTTCACTGACGAAGCAACCCGGGCGTTCAATTGCGACGTTTTTCACGTCGGAGAGGCTGAATGCACGGCAGAAGCCGTTGTCAATTCCGTGCGCTCCTATCCCGTGCTTGCCGAGGTCCGGGTCGTCATTGTCCGTGGTATCGAAGGCGCAAACGCCGCATTTGGTAACGAGCTCGTGCTGCTCGTTGAGAACCTCCCGCCGGCAGTTGTTCTGGTCATGAGCGGCGAAAAGCTTGATGAGCGGACGAAGTGGGCCTCAGTTCTGAAGAAACGTTGCACCGTCTTCACATTCGCCGTTCCGCGAAACGTGACCCCGTGGATCCGACAGCGCGCGAAATCGCGCGGGTTCACGTTTGATGACGATGCAGCGGAGTTGTTGAGTGACTTTGTCGGAACCAACGTGTTCCGCGCCGCCGACGAAATCGAAAAGCTCACGCTGTTCGTGCAGCCGAGGAAGACTATCAGTGCGGAGGATGTTGAGGCAGTAGCCGGAATCGCACGCACCGACACCGTGTACCAGTTGAACGATGCGATCGACGGTGGCCACTCTGAACGGGCCCTTCAGATTGCACATCGGTTGCAGGAGCACTCGATGCAGGCGGCCACAATTGCCGGGTTGATCCTGCAGCACTGGATGCAGCTTCGGGCGGCTGCTGACGTGCAGCAGAACCCGGATGAGATCCCGTTGAAGGAACTTATCGGGGAGAATCGGGATTTTGTACTCAAGAAGCTGACGGACTCCGCTCGTGCGCTGGGGCGGGACCGCATTCGACGGGGAGTGAGGCTTGCTCTGGCCGCCGAAAGCGCGATGAAAAGCTCGTGGCTCGCCGACAAATCGGTGGGACTCGACGCGCTGATTCTCCAGCTTTCAGTGCCACCAGGGGGCCGTGCTCCTCGTGGCCATTCAGCGTACGCGCGAGGCAAGACTTGACTGACCGAAATACCCGGTCGTACTCTTAATTACTCCATGCAGACGCACCGCGGTGTCGTTTGATGACGGCGTGGCGGCGCGGGAAAGGATCTGGAAGATGGCGAAACCTGTCGTCGTAACGGACGCCACATTCGACCAGGAGGTGTTGAAAAGCGACATCCTCACCGTGGTGGATTTCTGGGCAACATGGTGTGGACCGTGCCGGATGATCGCACCTGTGGTGGAAGAACTCGCCGCAGCGTACGACGGCAAGGTGAAGTTCGCCAAGGTCGACGTGGACGAGAACCAGCAGCATGCGGGCCAGTACGGCATCCGCAGCATTCCGTCCCTTCTGTTTTTCAAGGGCGGAAAAGTCGTAGATCAGGTTGTGGGCGCCGTGCCAAAAGGAACGCTGGAAACGAAGATCAAAGCGCAGTTGGGGTAAATCAGGATCAGGCCAACGTAGCTCAGCAGGTAGAGCAGCTCACTCGTAATGAGCAGGTCCGCGGTTCGATTCCGCGCGTTGGCTCCATAGAGAAAGAAGCCCGAATCGGAACTACCCTTTTCGGGCTTCTTCGTCTTTTCTCTGCAGAGGGGGCGTGGCATGAATGTGAGAGATTTCCGGCAACCGGAACACCTCGTCAGCGAGCCGTTTCTCCAGAGGTGGTCTCCGCGTGCGCTGACGGGAGAGCCCATCACCGAAGATGAGCTCAACGGGCTTTTCGAGGCGGCCAAGTGGGCACCTTCGGCTTTCAATAATCAGCCATGGCGTTTTTTGTACGCGCACAGAGGCAGCCCCGAGTGGGACGTATTCTCCGACCTCCTTGTGGAGGGCAACAAGGCGTGGGCGAAAAACGCCGGCGCGCTGATTCTGCTCGTCTCAAAAAGGACCCTGGACCACAACGGCCAGCCTTCCCGCACTCACTCGTTCGACACGGGAGCGGCGTGGATGAGTTTCGCACTTGAAGCCTCTCTGCGCGGGCTCGCAGCACACGCCATGGCCGGTTTCAACGCGAACAAAGCCCAGCAGGTTCTCGGAGTTCCAGAGGATTTCGCGATTGAGGTCATGATTGCGGTCGGACGGCAGGGACCACCGGAGATATTGCCACCGGATCTTCGCGAAAGAGAGCGGCCGAACACGAGGAAGTCGGTGTCCGAAATCGCCAGGGGGGGAGTGTGGAAGGACTGGCGGTGATGGCTCTACAGGGTCACCTTTGCGCGACCTGTGCGTAGAAAACGCCTTCCAGACGTTTTGCCAGTACCTCCATCAGCGTGGCGTAACGTACGCCCGCTGCGTACCACGTGGTGGGATCGTCTGGAACTACCGGGGGTTCCACGTCAACCCTCGCGAGGAACGCCATCGTGCGGGAAAGATCCGGATCAGCGACCGGAGCGAGTATCAATGTGCTTTTCCCCGCGATATAACACAGCGTCCGCCACGTGATTCTGTCGTCGTGGGGAAACACGTACAGTGAGTCCTGCGAGAGAACAGTGCGGGCCGCGAGGAGCGCCTCGCCATGCTGGCCCTGCGCGTCGAAGATTATGGCGCCTGCCGCCGTTGCGTGAATGTACGCGGGGTCCTGAGACGAGATCCGTCCAATCGCAGTGAGGGCCGACGCCAGTCTATCCTGGCGGATGAGGGACCACGCCACCCCGAGTTGCGCTTCACCGTCCCGGGAATCCAGTTCCGCCGCCTGGCGGAATTTCGTCTCCGCCTCTGTAAAGTTTCCCGCCCGATAGGCTGTCCATCCCTCTTCTCGATACCGCTCCCGTTGTTGATCGGGAGACAGCGGCCTGGAGCACCCGACCAGAGCCAGCATCAGGACACACATCGCTGAGACGTGCGGTTTCATCGAACCACCACCATGCGGCGCACGCGCGTTTCCGCGGGGAGACCGTCCCGGATTGCCGTCAGTCGAGCGAGGAAGATCCCGCTGGCCACGCCTTTGCCCGTCTCATCAAGTCCGTCCCATTCCACGGAGGACCTCCCGGGAGCAACGGCAAAGGATCGCACGAGTTGTCCCTCAACGGTGAACACCTCCAGCCGACCCCCTTCGTACCGTGCCGGGATACTCACGGGAATGCGGGTGGATGGATTGAACGGGTTCGGCGCATTCTGGCCCAGTGAGAACTCGACCGGGCGCCCCGCCGCGTTTGTGATTCGGTACGTTCCGGGTTCGGCGAGGACAACCCAGTATCGCCCACGTGTCGGGTCAAAGGAAAATGGCTCCGTGTGGCCGGTGGTGACTGACTGGAGCGCGTTTCCCCGTGAGCCCCACGCGCGCGGCAATGCCACGCGCACCGGGATCGTCCACCGGGCCCCGTCCGGCCCAAGCCAGATTGAGCCGTCGGCGAACACCCTTGCCAGAACGATCATGCCGCCCCCGGTTCCCGGTGCGAGGGTGAACTCCACGGGCTCTCCTCCGGAACCGGAGACCACGCGCGCCACACCTCCTCCCGGCGTAAGGGCGGCATAGGTGGCAGAGGGCTGTGCCGGTGAATTGCCCGCCAGATCAACGGCGCGAAGCACGAAATCGAACGCGCCCGTTGACGTGAGCGCAACGTTGCCAACCCAGCACATGCCCGTGGAATCTCGCGGAACAAGCTCGACAACCGTGGTGCCGTTCAACAGGAGACTCACTGGAATTGTCCCATTTCGGTACAATGGTTCGTCGGAAAGTACCAGGGCGGTGACGTACGCGGGCAACACGGGGTTTCCCAGCAGGTTAATGACGACGTTCGGGGCGGCGAGGTCCGCCTCCCCCGTACCGAAACTCCAGGAAAGTTCCTCTGAGGACAGTACGCCGCCGAAAGGGCTGTGGAGATCGCTTACCGTCACCCGAATCACATCATCGGCGGGTAACGGCGCATCGCTTGAGTCAATCATCTCGAGCGTTTCGCCGCACGTGCCTTTCAGGCCGCTTCTCAAGACGCGCAAATCGCGGTCGAGGACACCTGTGCGGGCGCTCGACACGACGACTCGTACATCCTGTCCCGGGTCCACGTTCGAAACGATCAATTTGATCCGTGCGCGGTAGATGTCGGTCCCCGTTCCCAGAGGCTCGCGTTGCTCCGCTACCGGGTTCAGCGTTCCGGGCGCCTGCCACGAAAGATCCATCACATGGTTCACGGTAACCATGCCTGTGGGAGCGATCACAAGCCAGGGCTGCCGGAGGGAGCAATCCCGGAACACTTTTGTGCCGGACGGAAACCACGATCGGATAACCGGCTCGTTGGTTACCGCCTCAGAGTTCTCCACCGACCGGATGTTCCACACGCCTCCGGAACTTACGGTGATAGTCCCCTGGGCTGTCTGTTCGGCAGCGCGCAGATAACGGACGCCATAACTGGCAAGGGTATCGCGGAGGGAGCACGGGAACGCTGTTCTTCCAAAGTCCCCCGGAAACGCCGCGCGGGCGTCGAACCATGCGTAGCGGCCGGGTGTGTTTCGCGCCGGGGGTAACAAATTCGCTACCGTCCAGTCGGGAAACACATCGCGCTCAAACCGCGAGGAAAAACCGCGGGAAGCCAGAACCGCGTCGATTCCTGAGATCCCATGCTGGGGCGAGCGAACGATTTCGCCAATTGTCTGCACTCCGAACTGATCTGCGAGGTATTGCATGATCATGTAAGACTTATCATAATCACCCAGGCTTGGAGTCGCGGTTCCATCGTTGAACAGGCCGATATCTGTATTCGCAAAGAACTCGCGCCCTGTGTTTCCCTGGTACCCGCAGAGAACCTGCGCCAGCACGGCGATTCCCTCGTCGATCCACCTCTCCTCGTACCGATCGATGCCCATGTGAATCACGTGGAGGAATTCGTGAGCGAGCGTGCGTTCCCGCTGAACGGCGGTCGTGCGCGACAACCCGTCCAAAACGACAAGGTTCCTGAAGTTGGAACGGTCGTACAACGAGGGATCAACACGGTCGTTCGGGCTTACGTAGCCAACGATGTAGCCGCCGGTGTAATTCGATTTGATTTCGGTGAGAGCGATGTACACCAGTGAATCCCCGCCAACGGGATTGACCGGAGCGAACGCGGTAGTAAGCACGTCGTAGATACCCTTGCCCACCGGCGCCGGCGATCCCGCGTTCTCCTCGAACGCTGCACTCAGGCGTGTCACATCCGCCGGATCAATCGCTGTGGCGCTGGGCAAGGCAGACCAGCACGCGTCTGCAACGAGGATGACGCTCCGCCGGTTCACTGCACGACACGTGACCGACACCTCCTCAAGCTGCCCCGCCGCGAAATTCTGAATCCAGAGGGTTTCCTTTGCCCCCACGACGGGATTGCGAGCGGGTTTTGCGCGGGACACGTCTTCGCGGAAGAACGATTCGGGCAGCGCCGTGAAGAGGTGCGAGCCACACGGTATGGGCGCGGCAGCATCAGCGGAGGCAAATCCGGCTGCGCACAGGGCGACCACGTATGCGCTGGTTCTGACTCTCATGGTTCGTGTTCTTGTTACCGCGAGTCGTGATGCCAACGGGTGGATTCACACATGTGGTACCATTACATCCACGGGTGCGCGGGAGTTTCATCCCGTTCAGAAATCCGCCCCGAGGGACCAGTACTGACGCGACCCGCCAAGCGTCCGATCGAGGTCCGTCGGCCACGCAATATCCCAGCGCAGAACTGCAACGCCGAGATTCATCCGCCAGCCGAACCCGAATCCACCAACTGCCAGTGGACCGCGTGTCGGGGCGTTCGTCATGCCGGCAGATGTGTAATTCAGCTTGATTCCGTTTCCCGCGAAGGGAGCAAAACCTCTCCCGTCGCCCCACACGGTTCCCAGGTCGAGAAAAAGGATTCCCCTGATGTTCCGCAGTACGATCGGCAGGGGCCATCCCCAGGCGAGCTCACGAACAAGGGGGTACCTGAATTCGATGTTCGCAAGGGCGTATCTGCTTCCCGAAAGCTCACCGAAGCGACTCCCGCGAAGAGGCGTAATGAACTGGGTGATCGGTATGAGGCTGTCGTTCGTAACGCTGTACGTCGGAGTGTAGTGGAAGTTGATCCAGTAGCTCGTGCCCCCCAGCAGGAACCTTCCCGGGTTCCGACCGACACTCATTCCGCTGGATACACGTAACGCCAGCGCGTAGTCCGCGGATACTCGAAGGTACTTGCGGTAATCGCCAATCAGCGTCGTATACGCGTAGGTGTTGAAACCGATTTCGGGCGCGAACTTGACCTGAAACGCTGATCGGGAGCCGTTTGTCGGGCCGGTCACCCCCCAAAGCGTATTGTCGTTGATAAGCGCGAACGAGGGAAGAAGCGTTCGGACACCGGGAAGACGCCGGACCGGCGTGCGGAGATAGGTATCATACGAGAAGTTCGCGCGCTCGCGGTCAGAAAGCTCCAGCGACGTTTCGAGGCGGGTGAACTTGTTGAAAGGGTAGTTCAGAAGAACCGCCCCGCCGAGTACGCGGTCGCTCGTCCATTCCGTTGCCGCAAAGCTTTGGAGATAGTACTGGTGAAACTGGAAAAGCGAAAATCCCCAGTTTGGTCTCTTCCGGAGGTTGTAGTACGCAAACTGGAAGTCCGCGTCTTCGACATTCCGGTAGATATGGGTGTAGATCTGGATCTGATGGTCGCCCATCGTGTCTGATACGCGAAGCATCGTCTGCGCCATCAGGCCGTTGATGTTATCGAACATCACAAGTCCGGAGACGAGGTCCGGCGAGAAGTGCACATCGTAAGGCTTTGACACGAAGGTGAGAGGATTACCGGAGGAATCGTGCGGTTGCAGCGAGAACCTCCAGTGCCCCAGACCGGAAACAGGGGGACGCTCCAGATAACGGGAGGAATCGCTCTGCGCTTCTTCTCTGCGGCGTTCCAGAAACTCGGCGGGCGGAAGCGGGTCATCCGCCTGCCATTTAGCCAGAGGATCGGTCAACGTGAATATGTCGTATCCCGCTACGTTGAATGCGGCAACCGCAATCTTCCTCCCGTCCCTTGACCAGTCAGGCTGAAAGACACCGTCGATCACATTCGTCAGTGGTCGCTCAGTGCCGCTGTCGAGGTCAGCGACGTACAGGTTGTAGATTCCGTTGCGATCACTCGTGAAGGCCAATCTGCGGCCATCAGGTGACCAACACGGAGATGAATCCTCCCCCTCCGCCCGCGTGATCTGTGTGATCACGCCGGTAGACACATCCATGACAAACACGTTGCGATCAAATCCCACGGGCAGGACGTTGGAGTCTTCACCGTCCAGTACCCGGTCGCTGGCGAATGCGATGCGCGTGCCATCAGGCGACCACCTGGGTGCAATCTCGTCGTAGAAGTCATCTGTAAGCTGCCTCAGTTCACCCGTGAGCGTGTTCACCAGGTACAGGTCGCTGCGCCCTTCTCTCACACCGACGAACACGATATTCAGGCTGTCCGGAGACCAGGAAGGCGAAAACAGCGCGTTGAACTGCCGCCACCGGAACATGCGCTGTATCCGGCCATTTTCCGCGGAAACGATATACAACGCGTCGAGATCGTGATGCTTTGCCGCGAACACGAGATGAGACCCGCCGGGTGACCAACTGAGGCTCCCGCGTGACCAGTGCATCTCTTCGAAATGGCTCGAACGTTCCCCCGTGACCACCTTCCGGAGGATGCGCCCGTCTATCGCCGACATGATGTAAATCGAGGCGTAGTCATCTCGATCGGAAAGGAACGCGATCCTGTCGCCGTGCGGGGAGAACGCCGGCGCGAAGTTGTAATGATTCCGGTCTTTACGGTGGTCAGTGAGGCGTCTTCCCATCTCATCGGTCAGTTCCCGCCGTTCGATTTCCGGCCAGTAGAAACGTTTCAGATGCCGTTCCCAGCGCGTTTGGAGGTCGTCAAGGCTCACACCGAGGACCGCCCGGAACGACGCCGCAGGTTCTTTCGTGATTGCCATCCGGCGGGTTATTGCGGGGATTTTGTCCGCACCAAACTCGTCCGCGATCCAGCGAAGGAGTGAGTAACCCGCGGTGTATGCCTGGTACCCGTCGAGCCGCAGGTATCCATCGATCGTTGCCCCTCGAACCCACATGTTCTTTTCGGTCGTCCAATCCGTCGAGAGGTACTCCGCCAGCCCTTCCGCGAACCAGAGAGGAGGACCCCACCAGAGCTGGGAAGCAGTGCTCAACCCGCCCTGACGCCGGTAGAACATGTCAAACATCACGGCGTGGACAAGCTCGTGGTGGATCACGTGGCGGAACTGGGTATAGGAGCCCGTGAACGGAACGACTACGCGGTTCTTGAATGCCTCAGTGAAACCGAGCGTGCTTTCGTCGATCAATCCCCACGTGGCGTTGGTCTGTTCAAAGTCGTTGTGAGAGTCGTAGACGAGGAGAGGAACGGGTTGGGACAGGCGGTAATCGAGCGTGCGGGAGATTCGGGCGTACGCGTCTTCCGCCATTTGCGACGCCACGCGCGCGATGTCACCCTCGCCTTGATAGTAATAAACCCGGAAGTTCTCTGTTTCGATTACTTTCCATTCAAACGCCTGGTAATTGACCTTATTGCGTCCGAAATGGGATATCTCGTTCCACCACTGGGCAGAAGCCGGCGTTGCGAGGAGGCCAACCCCCCAGATCATGGCGATCCACCCGGCAATCACCCGACCACCAGCGCCCCTGCCGACGCCCATTAACGTCCACCTCACGGGCGTTCTGCTCGTTCAGAAGCTCCATGCACACCGAAGGTCCACCCGGCCCGACGCAGCTGCCGTGCCAACGCGCGGAACAACGTTCTGCCACGCGGAAGTGCCAGGATTCCGTCTCGAGGCCTGCTTTGCGGCGTCGACCGCAGACGCAAGGTGGTTCAGTGACATTGCAAACAACACGTAATCAAGGCGTTGGCCCATCGCCCTGGAGCGATTCCAGTACCGGCGGTAGGTCATCCGGTCCTCTGTGGATGGCCATTGCCAGTCATCCTCCGGCGCATACAGTGTCGGGTCTGGCTGGTCGTAGATGAGCGCTGCCTGATTGTGGTGTGCACGGGTTTCGTAAAACGCCAGATCGCTGAAGTATCCGTCGCCTTTCCCGGCAAGATTCGCCCCGGCTACGGCCGCTGCCAGCGCCCGGTAATCGTCACGATAGATGTTCCCCATTATTGCGGTTCCCGCGGCGCCTGCAAGCAGGGCACCTTCCGCGGCCGCAAACACGGCGGCACGTTTCGGCGCGTCTGTTGCCAGTTGGCCCCACCCCGGCACCAGGAGGGAACGAAAGAAGGCACCTCTGGGGCTGACCGCTTGCGCAGGGGCCACACACGCGACCGTCATGAATGCACACCATACCCACAAAGGAGAGCGTGTGCGCATTAGAATCGTCTCCACAGCATCACCATCGGCACCATGTCTCGATCAGTCCGCTGAAGCGCCATCCGCAGGCTGGTGTTCACGCGCGGCATTTCTCCGGTTGTCGCGTTCCCGGATTTGGCCAGCCGCGCGGCATGAATTGCGCTGATAATGTGGTTGAACAGAATGACTGTCACCATTTTCTCCGCATTGCTGTAACTGCTGTTGGATTTCTGGCGCATGCTCATGTATTCGTCACGGTTCGCCGACTGAACAAGGTTCAAGTTTGGCACCTGGAACACATACGACGAGGTATCGTACGCCGGAGTTACGAGAGCGCCGCCAAGAACTGTCAACCAATCGTAGCGGTTGAGCCCCCACACCCCGTTATCGCCCGGCGCGGGAGCCGGAAACACATCCCGAAGGAGCTGATTCGGGTTGTTGTATACCGTCGCGTCATCCCAGCCATACGAAAACGCGTAGTATTTCCCGATCATCTCCAGCCTGTCGTCCTCAGACGGCATGGGCTGCCCGCAGCAATCGTCATAGTGGTGCGCACCCACAAGGACCGAAAGGCTATCCTGCTGCCGGGCTGACAGGGGACGGGAAGGGTCCCAGAAATTGGTGAGCTGGCCAACGCGGTCCCACACGGCGTGTCGGTACGCGTCGTACCTCGGGAAGCTCCAGTGAGCGGCCTGGAAGGCGATGTAGCGGTTTTCCCAGTCCTTCCCGTTGCCCCGGAAATTCGACCAGAGACCCCACGCCGTTCCTTCCACCGCCAGAAACGCGGCGCTCCGGATCCTGTGGCCGGTGTACCATTCCCCGAGACCGGGCAGGAGCAGCGACAGGAAAAATGCCTTCACGGGTGACTTGCCCGTGACCACAGGTTCTTCGGACGTCACCTGAGGGGATGACTCATTCTGAAGCGACGCGACCGGTGCCGGAATGGCGGAAAAAGAAGCCAGCTTCCCCCGCGTGCTCAGATGATAGGTCTCGAGCATCGACCCGGCGGAAACCGGCTGGAAAAACACACCGAGAGTGACTACCAGACATACAATCTGCCGATTCATTATCGCGAGCTCCTTGCCAGACTGTCCGCCACCGGATTTGGATGCAACAAGCCGTTCGTCGTTATCTCGTAGAGTGTCTCGACCGCGAAAGAGTTCCCCCGAATTCAGAATAATGCGCTCTGCGCACCTCCCTGGGCGAGCCCCGCACGACCAAAATGGCGGCATGCGGAAACCGTCACCACACGGCCCCTCGGAGTGCGGTGGAGAAGGCCTTCCTGGATGAGGAACGGTTCATACACCTCTTCAATGGTGTCCGGTTCCTCATTCAGAGAGGCTGCGATGCTGTTGAGTCCGACAGGACCGCCCCCGAATTTGTCCATAATGGTAAGCAGGATGCGTTTGTCCATGTCGTCAAGCCCGAGTTCGTCAACATCGAGCAACTTCAGGGTGTGCGTCGCTATTTCCTGACTCACCGTTCCGTCACCCCGTACCTGAGCGAAATCTCG
>JAKPPK010000071.1 GCA_029547385.1 Candidatus Latescibacterota bacterium | reverse complement strand
CCGTCGACAGAAAGGACAAACGCGCCGTTATTCTCCTCATAGAACTCCCGGATTCCCTCCGGCAGCCCCGCCAATTCCTCCGCAGAAATCCGCAATTTCAACGCCATGAGAAATCACCCTCCCGGTGAACAAAAAACCCGAAGCATCTCGCTCCGGGCAACAAAAAAAACCGCCTCAAAAAACAGGCGGCTCCGTATCCCTGATTCGCTGTTCCGCTATTTTGAAATACCCCTCGTCAAGTTCTATCCCGATGAAGTCCCGTTTCGTTTTCACGCACGCCACGCCGGTAGTGCCGGAACCCATCGTGAAGTCCAGCACCGTCTCGCCTTCGTTGGTGTAGGTGCGGATCAGGTATTCCATCAGGGCAACGGGCTTTTGGGTGGGGTGTTGGCGGCCCGCCATCGGCGCGGGGAACTCCAGCACGTTTCGCGGGTAGTTGGTGAACTCTTGAACCCACTCATTCCCAACCGTCCGCAAACCGCCTCGCCCGGACGTGCCGCCGACAATGCTGTCGGCGGCGGAAATCTTGTTGACTCGCGGAGCGTCGATCCTCACAAGCCCCTGAGGAATGTATTGTGGCGGCTTTCTATAGAACACCGCAACCTCCTCAATCAGCCGGAGCGGTTGACGCTTGGCGTTCTGGAAGCCCGACCCGACCGACTTTTTCCAGTACCAGCAATACCGAAACTCTTTCAGATTCGACGCGATCAGCGCCGTAGTAAACGGCTGGCTCCCGAACAACACAATCGCTCCGTTCGGCTTAATCACCCGCTTCAACTGCTTCCACATCGGCTCAAGCGGGATGACTGAATCCCACTTGCAGGCGGTCGTTCCATACGGAGGGTCTGCAATAACGGCGTCCACCGAGCCGTCGTCAATCTCCTTCATGCGCTCTATACAATCTCCCAACATCAGCCGTATCGGTGAACGCCTCCCTTCGGATAAAAAAAGACCGCCTCAAAAAATAGGCGATTCGGCCTCCATGATTCTTTTCTCCGCTATCTTGAAATACCCTTCGTCCATCTCTATTCCGATAAAGTCCCGCTTTGTTTTCACACACGCCACGCCGGTTGATCCGCTGCCCATCGTGAAGTCCAGCACCGTGTCGCCGGGGTTCGTGTAGGTCTTTACCAAGTCCTCCATCAGCGCGACGGGCTTCTGCGTCGGATGGTGGCCGCTGTAGTCCTTCCGGTATTGCAGGACGTTGGACTTGTATTTCTGGCCTTCCGGCAGGTTGAAGCAGCGCTTGAAGCGGCGGTTGATTTCCTCTAGCTCCGCGTAGGGCTTGAACCATTCCATGCGCGCCAACCCGTACACCTCGCACAACTGCGCGTAGGTCTGTTCCGTGCAAAGCGCAAACTGCGTGGACTCCACATAGAAAAAGTGCTCCGCGCGCCGATGCCCCAGCCGCGCATTGATCGCCTTCAGGTCGCCACCGCAGATTGCCAGCACTCGCTTGGCGTACTGCCGCAACGGATGCTGCGCCTGCGTGTCGTACTTCTTGAAGAAAACCAGCACGTCCTCGGTGTAGGAGACGGGCGCCTTCTTCGCCACCAGGGCGTTAGCGAAATGATCCTTCAGCCACGTCATCCGGTAGCTAAACGGCAGGTTCCCGTGAGCCTCGGTAATCAGTCGGGACGTGTACGGCTCCTGCGAGAACAGAACCAGCGCGCCGTTCATCCGCAACACGCGGTTGCAGTGCGCGAACACGGCGGCTGGGTCCAGCGCATCGTCCCAATCCGTATCACCTTCGCACCAGCCGTCAAGCCCCGCTCCATTGACAGTCCCATAGGGCGGATCGCAGATAACGGCATCAATCGCCCCATCCGGCAGCCCCGCCATCACCTCAAGGCAATCACCCAACATCAGCCGTATCGTTGAACGCCTCCCTTCGAGAGGATACAAAAAAGCCGCCTCCGATCAAAAAATAGGCGGCTCCGTTTCCATGATTCGCTGTGCTTCTTCGATTCTCTTGCAAGCAATATCGAAATATGTTGGAACGAGCTCTATTCCAATAAAGTTGCGATTGGTGTTTACGCAGGCTACGCCAGTGGTTCCGCTACCGAGGAACGGGTCAAATACCGTAT
>JAKPPK010000050.1 GCA_029547385.1 Candidatus Latescibacterota bacterium | reverse complement strand
CAGGCCGACGCATCACCATTCACTCGTCTTCGGCGGCCTCCCCATCGGGGCAACCCTGCAGATCTACCGTCTGGACGGCAGCCTGATCCGAGATTTCGCTGCGACGGAGACCGGTGGCATCACGTGGGACGGGAAGAACGGGAGCGGCACTGCGGTCTCGTCAGGTGTCTATTTCTACGTCGTATCCTCGCCTCTTGGTAGGAAGACCGGAAAAATCGCCGTGGTGCGGTGAGTTCTGTTTTGGAGGCGGCGGAAGATCGACGGGCGGAATTCACCAAGGGGTGGATTGTTATGGATTCCCGCCTGCGCGGGAATGACGGAGCTCCACGGGGCTTACGTTCGACCGGGTTACGCCGTCCTGCTGAGAACAAACATACAGGGTTGTTGCATGGCGTTCTGTCCGAGGACGAAGGGCTATTTCCCTGCAGGCGGGAGCAGCACCACATGGGTTCCTGGCCTTTTATCCCCGTGCAGCGCGGGGTTACCCTGATACCGTGCGCACACATGGATTTTTGGGAGGCGCGATGACCGGCACGACATCGACTGAACGGGCAATCACCAGACGAATCGCGCGGGACACTCTCACACCAGTAGAGATGAACCACGGCGATGTGCTCGAATTCCAGCTTGTCTCAGGAGACGTGGTGCGCATTGCACTTGTCTCCACCAGTGCGCACGTAGTCCGGACAACGTTGAAGCACCTGAAAGTGGAGGAGGACGCCGCACAGACGCTGTACCGCTTTAATTGTGTCCTGCGGATCAATGGACGGGAGCACGCGCTCGAACGTGAGATTCCCAGTCAACGCAGTTTCTATGAACCGTGGGAGATCGACGGCGTGCGAATCTGGTTCGACGCGGTGGACGCCATTTTCGAGTTCCTCACGGAGGAGCACGGGGAGTGCCGTCCGAAGAAACACGCGCGGTTCGCGTTTCAGGATGCTACCCTCCGCATCTGCCCGGAGTTGCTTCACCCCTGGTGCCCGCTGCCCGAAGGCGGCCTCAAGATCGAGCAGTGCTACCGTGGTGAAGACTGCTGGATGGGCCCGTATAACGGCGCCTCGGCGCACGGCGGCCTCGACATCAACCACCCGCGCGGAACTCCGCTCTGGGCGCCGATCGATATCCACGACCACTCCTATTTCAACAGCCTCGCCATGGGGCATAACAACAACCGGTGGCGCGGCATCCACCGATGGCCCGACGGTTCCGAATGGATACTGCAGGCGCATCACATGACCGAGCTGACTGTCCCCGAACACCGGCCGTTGAAGAAAGGCGAACAGTTCGCGTGGGGCGCTGGGGTGTTGTCCGGTGCCGTGGATCACAGCCACTTCGTGTTCAAAATCCGCGAGGACGACGATATCATTGCCCTTGATCCGTGGATTCTTTTCTGGCAGATGTACCGCGATCAGATCGCACCGTGAAGGAGGGAAACCAGTGCGCGTTCATATCGAATCCGTCCGTTGCGTGTTCAACAACGGAGAACACAACGCATTTACCGACCTTTGCCAGTTCCGAGGCCAGCTTTACCTCACATTCCGTTCCTGCCCGGATGGACACATGGTATTTCCCACCTCGCGCATCCGGGTGATGCGAAGCTCCGACGGAGTGACGTGGGAGCAGGTGTGCGAGTTCGGAGTTCCCGAGCGGGACGTCCGCGATCCGCATTTCCTCGTCTTCGGCACACGTCTGTTTGTGTACACGGGGACATGGCTCTGCGAGGAGAACCGCGACATTAACCATCACCTCGGGTACTGTATGTGGTCCGACGACGGCGAGGTGTGGCGAGGGCCGCGATTCCTTGAGGGCACCTACGGGCACTACATCTGGCGGGCTGCCGCATTTGGCGGCAAGGCATACCTGTGTGGGCGAAGAAAGCGCGCATTTGCCCGCACCGCGGACCACGGCGACGGAACGCGGATCACGGAGTCGGCCCTGATGGAGAGCGACGAGGGATTCGTTTACAAACCGGTTGGGTTCTTCCAACACGAATATGGCGACGAGACGGCGTTCCTGTTCGAGCCCGACGGCTCTCTCCTGGCGATCGCACGTGACGGCGCAGCGAAAAATGCACTCGTGTGCCGTTCCCAGCCGCCCTTCACTGAATGGTCGCGGGTCAAACTGGCGCGCCAGATCGGAGGGCCGGTGCTCGCGAAATGGGCGGGTGGGTATCTCATCGGCGGCAGGAAAAGTGAGCCGGAGAAGCCGTCGCGCACCGCTCTCTGGTGGCTCGTTGACGACACGCTGGAAGAAATCGCCGAGTTGCCGAGCGGGGGCGACACGTCCTATCCCGGTTTCGTGGCGCTGGGCGATTCCGACGGCTTGCTGTCGTTCTATTCCAGCCATGAGGGAAGCGGCACCGGTGACCCGCCAAGCGCAATATACCTCGCGGATCTGCGTATTGTTGCGTGACCTATTCACGGACGGTGGCCGGAGCCACGCGCCCGTGGCGTTTCCTCCTGCCAGCAGAACGAGGTTGACCGGTCCCGGTCAGTTCTTGATACGAATTGGCAGGATGACCGTGGTGATGCCAGCCCACTGCAAAAGGCGCTGTATCGAATAGCTGGTTTCGTTGTGCAGTAACCTGTGATAGCCTTTCTCCAGCCGGAAGGTGATTTGACCTGCAAAGACGGTTGAGCGCGGAAACTCTCTGACGACCTCCCTGCACACCTTCACCGCGCCCTCGACGACATCAGTGGCCACGTCGGTTCGCCATTCTGCCGCGAACCCGAGCTTCCGCGCGAGCTCAACGTAGCGCTCCATATCGGCCTGCGCCTTCGACTCCAAGGCCTCGACGGTATCAGACTCTTTGAACAAACCCGAATCCACGGTCGCAATCGAGACAAAGACGAAGTTCTTGTAAAGATTCGGGAACGTTCGGGCAATGGTGAGCAGAGTGTGCACGCCGAAGCCATTGTACCCCGATACGAGCTGAATCGCGGTCTGGTCGTTGTGTTTGGGGGCCGCCGTGTAGACAGGCCCCGGGAGCGGGAGGTCCATGAGCATCTCGTCGAGTTCTCGGACTCCTTTCTTCACCTTGTCGTAGTGTGCATGAATCCAGTAACATGCCGTGATGACTGCGGCAGTGATGAGCACCGTCAACCATCCGCCTTCGGCGAATTTCTCAAACACGATCACGGCGAGAATCGTGACGCAAAGAACCAGCGCGACGAGGTGCACGCTGAGTTTGTTGACCCATCTCGCCATCGTGCGCCGCTCATTGATGAAAAAGCGCGACATGCCGAGTTGAGAAAGGGAGAACGTCACGAACACGTTGATGGAGTACATCACGATAAGCGCGGAAACGCTTCCGTGCGTATAGAGGAGCAGAAAGAATGCGGCGACTCCCATCAAGACGATCCCGTTCTGCATCGTCAACCGTTGCGAAAGCGCCGCGAACCGGCGCGGAAACCACGAATCAAGCGCCATGTTCGCCATTACCCGGGGGCCGTCCACAAAGCCAGCCTGCGCGGCCACGAGCAGGAGTGCTCCCTCCGAAAAAATGGTGACGAAGGCGACCGCGCCACCAAATTTCCAGTCGGCGAACAGTGTGTCGGCAAGAACTGCATTGAGGGTGCGACCTTCGACCGGTTTCACGGCGAGGAGGAGGTAACAGAGGAAAAGCAGACTCGCAGTGAATGCGAGAGAAAGGGCCATATAGAGCATCGTGCGCTTCCCGTTCTTCACTTTGGGATCGCGCAGAATCTGCAGGCCGTTCGACACAGCTTCGATCCCGGTGTAGGTGCCTCCACCGAGGGAATATGCCCGCAGGAATACTGCTGCGACGCCGATCCACCCGATTGTGGACACGTCTCTGCTGATTCCCCGCTTGACGTCCGCCACCATGGGGGCGAAACCCTGCGTGTGCGTGAAAACGCCGTCCAACAACATCAGCGCATGGGTGGCGATGAACACCAGGAAGATCGGCGCTAGAACGGTGATCGATTCTTTCACCCCGCGGATGTTCAGGATCACCATCATCAGAAGCAACAGGCACGCCGCAAGCACTTTGTGAGCATGCACCGGAGCAGGCAGATAGCTGAAAACCGCATCCACGCAGGACGCGATGGACACAGTCACGGTCAGGACGTAGTCCACGAGCAGGGCACTTCCCGAGATCACTCCCGCGTTTTTGCCGAGCATCTGAGTGGCGACGACATATCCACCTCCACCGTGCGGAAAGTGCTCGATGATGCGGGAATACGCGAAGGAGATGATGAACACGGTCAACGCAGTAGCCAGACCGATAAAAAGCGCCAGATACGCGTGTTCTCCCAGCGCCCGGAAGGCTTCTTCGGGCCCGTATGCCGATGACGACAGACCGTCCGCCCCAAGCCCGACCCACGCGAGGAGCGGAATCAGCGACATCTTGTGCAACAGTGACGGGTCTTTGATGTGCCTGGGAGGTCCGAATAATCTCTTTTGTGCGCGACTGAGAAGGCTCGCGGGAGGGATTTCCGGAGACATGGACGGGTGCCTTTGAAAGAGTTTCCTGTTGAACCCTGAGGCAAGAAAACAGCCCCGGAGTGAACATGTCCCGCTGAACGTCAGCCGCTTCAGGACGGGGCACACCAGCAATACCCGGACGCAACATCCATGCCACCGAAAAAGCCGTGGCTGTAAGCGGCTGGCTTGTGCGAGGAAAGCACGGCGCGTATGATTCTTGATGCATCTCTGATCAACGACAAACCGGGGAGATCTCACCCATGCGCATCACTGACGTCAAGCCGCTCGTACTGGGCACGAGCTGGCGGAACATCATTTTCATCAAAGTCGAAACGGACGAGGGGCTCACCGGCATCGGCGAAGCCACCATTCAGAATCGCGAAGAGGGCGTGCTGGGCTACCTCGAAGGTGCCAAGCGGCGGCACGTCATTGGCAGCGACCCCTTCAATGTCGAAGACCTCTGGCTACGCATGTACCGCAACGATTTCTGGCGCAACGGTGTCATTGCCACGACGGTGATGAGCGCGGTCGAGATCGCCTGCTGGGACATCATCGGCAAAGCGACGGGGCAGCCCGTCTACCGGCTTCTCGGTGGGCAGGCGCACGAGAAGCTCAAGGCGTACGCAAACGGGTGGTACACCGTGGAACGGGAGCCTCAGCAGTTCGCGGCGCGCGCCAAAATGGTGACGGCGAAGGGCTACAAGGCGCTGAAGGTCGACCCATTCGGCCCCGGCACGTATGAAATGAGCCGGCAGGAGCTCATGAAATCACTGGAGCTTGTCGCCGCCATCCGTGACGCCGTTGGTCCCGACGTGGAAATTTTCATCGAGGGGCACGGGCGCTTCTCACCGCGCACCGCGATCCAGATCGGCAAGCAGCTTGAGGAATTCAACCCCGGGTGGTATGAGGAGCCGGTACCGCCGGAGAACGCGCAGGCCCTGAAACAGGTGCACGAGCAGGTGAACATCCCCATCGCGTCGGGCGAACGCTGGTTCACGCGCTACCAGTTC
>JAKPPK010000009.1 GCA_029547385.1 Candidatus Latescibacterota bacterium | reverse complement strand
TGCTCGATGCGCGCCAGCAGCGCCAGAATGCCCTGGATCAGGGACTCCGGGCGCGGGGGGCAGCCGGGGATGTAAACATCCACGGGAATCAGCCGATCCACGCCGGAGACGACGTTGTAGCCTTCCTTGAAGGGACCGCCGGAGATCGCGCAGGCGCCCATGGCGATGACATACTTCGGCTCCGCCATCTGGTCATAGAGGCGCACCAGCTGCGGCGCCATCTTCTTCGTCACCGTGCCGTTGACAATGAAGAGATCCGCCTGACGGGGACTGGCGCGCATGATTTCCATGCCAAAGCGCGCCATGTCATAGCGCGCCGCGGCCGTAGCGATCATCTCGAAGGCGCAACACGCCAGTCCGAACATCATGGGCCACAGCGAGCGTTGGCGAGCCCAATTGTAGAACACATCCAGAGGCATGATTTTCACGTTCCCGCCCAGTTCCGGCGGGATCTCAGGCAAATTCACCGGCGCTTTCATCCCAGAATCTCCTCAGCAAATAGAGAGCCGTGAGTCGTAAGAAGAGAGTCGTCGCAGCCACGGCTCACGACTCACGTTTCACAATTAACATTTTCATTCGCGGTGATGTACCGCAGGAACATGTGAACTTTTCAGAAAATACGTAATGCGTAATCCGTAAGTGATCTTCTTCTCAGAAAATAGAATCCGTGCTCAGGTGCCACGTGCCCATGTTCCAACCGGCATGGGGATGCAAACTTTAAAATCTGCGGAATCTGCGTTCATCTGCGTCCAATATCTTCTCGGAAAATAGAGAGCGGTGAGCCGTGAGGAGAGAGCCGTCGCAGCCTCTGCTCACGACTCATGCCTCACGACTCACATTTTCGCGCTTCCTCAGTGTGCGCCAGCACATGGCGTCTCCTTCGAGGACATCCCTCGAACAAAAACGGTAGGCGGCGGTCAGAAAACAGGGGGAGCTGCCCTCTTCTCAGTCTGCCGTCTACCGTCCGTGTCAACGTTGGGGAAGGCGGGACTTGAACCCGCACGCCTCGCGGCACA
>JAKPPK010000049.1 GCA_029547385.1 Candidatus Latescibacterota bacterium | reverse complement strand
TAACACAAGTTAGCCCGTTCAGCCTAACTTGCCTTCCTACTCTATCGGGTGGCTACCCGCCTTCCTGATAATCAGATCGCCAGGGAATACCTCGACCATCTGCCGTCTCTTCGACCGATAGAGGTCTACAAGGTCGCCTATCTCTATAGGCGAGTCGTAGAAGTCGCGGAACGCCCTGGTTACCGTCCGTCCGTTTGAGATGCGAAAAGCCTTGCGGGGCTCTGCGGTCTTGGTGAATCCGTCTAACTCGATAGTGTCGTTCTTCATGTATTGCTCCCTTGTGAAAATGATATACCCTGCGCTAAATCTTGTCAACTAGAATATATCCAGCTGCATCTCCTTGTCGAACCGCTCGGGGTCGGCCTCGGCCTGTTCCGCGCGGGTCATCTCCTCCCATCGTTTCACTGGCTTGAGGGCGTCGTCGTTTTCTTTGCGGTAGTATCCCTCTGGCTTCGCGAGGATTTCCGGCTCCGATTCGGTCAGAGTGACGCCATTTTCGGCGGCTATCATGTGATATTCCTCGATCAGATACGCGCATTCTTCCGTAGAAATATCGGCCTGGCTCTTGGGGACGGCAAGCCCGAGATGAGTACTCACGGGGTATCCGCGTTTGATCGCACGAACTTTCGCGATGTATTCTACCTCGTAGACCTCCATCGCCAACGCCCGCGCGATCTCGACGCAATGCCCCCAAGCGTGGTTGTTTTGTGACTTCTCGCCCGTCGTGCGTGGCTTGAACGGCTTGGCTATCTTTGCCGATATCTGGTTGCCCTTAATGCTAGACAGCTCGAACGACAATCCAGCCCAGCGGTCTGGCGGTATTTTCAGGGCAACGAATACCGCGCCGTCCTTTTGAGTGACGCGGTATTCGCAAGCGGGTAGCGTTACCATCAGAACTGGATATCGTCCGGGAAGTCGGCTGGATACACGGTATCCGTCGCGCCTTGCGGCTGGTCGCGCGGGGCCTTGTCGCCGCCGCCGAGAAGCTGGACGTTATTCGCGTTGATCTCGATCTTCGACCGTGACTGCCCGTCCTGCTCCCATCGGTTTTGATGAAGCTCGCCCTCGACGGCGACCTGTTTCCCCTTGACGAGATACTGATTCAAGGACTCGCCCTGCTTTCCCCAGAGAACGATGTCGAAGAAGTTCGCCTCGTCGACCCACTGCTCGCCCTGCTTGCGGCGCTTATTGACCGCGATGGCAAACTTGCATACGGCCATACCGCCGCTGGTGTAGGTCAAGGCCGCATCTCGCGTTAGACGGCCTATCAATGTAGCGTGGTTTACGTCAGCCATGTTTTCCCCCTAAGATATAACGAGAGTTGTCCCTCTCGTGAGTTCTGCGCCGGGAACGGTCTCGCCGTCTATCAGCGCCTTCTTGATCTTCGCTATGTCCGGCTCGCTTTTGAGATATTCCTCGCCGATGATGCTGGAGTCCACAACGTTCACCCGTGGCGGGCATCTCTTGACCAGAACGCTGAACGTACCGCAGGTTCGGGACTTCCCCTCCTCAAGAACCTCCTTGCAAGCGGATTCGAGGCGTTCTCGAATCCGCGCCCGCTTATTCCTGCGAGACCTTAATGCTTTCTCAAGGCGTTCTATCTCGCACTCGAACGCGGCCTCGTCGGCCTCAAGGTTGGCAAGGAGCTTGCAGTAGTTCTCTACCTTCACCTCGAAGGCGTCGTTGATCTCGCCGAGCAATTCGAGGAAAGCCGACACATCGGCGTCGGTCTCCATGTCCATGTCGGCGAGTTGGGCGTACTGGCCCGTGATCTGGTACAGGTTCACGATTCCGCCGCCTGTTTTTCCTCAAGCGCGACTTCTGCTTGCTTGAGTGTTTCGGTTATTCCGTAGACCCTGACCTTTTTGCGGTAGGCTTCTTTTTCTGCATCGGTAAACCACGGCGTACCGTTCGGTCGCACGGATTCCATGACGGCCTTGAGCGTTTCTGCGTTCTGGTCGGTAGGTTTCTGTGCGGGCTTCGCTGGAGCGTCCTCACGGTACTTTGTGCCGTCCCAGTTTCCGCGATAGATGTCAGCGGCCACGCCAAGAAGTTTGAGGGCGGTTGACAGCGCGTCGGTTATCGCCATCTTGTAGCCCTCGTCGTTCGGCTTTGCTCGCTTCGCGTCGTCTTGACCGTATCCCTTAACCATGTCGACGAGCGTGTTCCCGCCGAGTCCCGGTATCGGGTCGCTCCATCCGTTCGCGGACTTCGTGTAGACATTAACCTGTGCGAAACAAAGCACCGTACCGTCGGAAGCTGGGTAATCCCAAAGCCTAACTATCTCGTATTTCCACCCTTCCCCACACGGCCCAAACACCTCATCCATGATCTCGTAGCGCCACTGTGGGTTGATGTCTGTTTTTCCCTTGAGGTCGCCGCCCGTTATTTGCCGAAGCGCGGTAGCGGGCGGACGACTCATGAGCTTGTATTTCTCGCTCATCCCTGCGCCTCCTCGACCGTCATCGAATCCCTCACGGCTCGAATGGTCATGGCAAACCGCGAAAGAATCTCGCGGCCTTCACCCGTCTTGCACGCAATCGCGGCGGTTTCTAGGGAATCCGCTTTTTGCGTGAGCTTTGCATACCTACACATGGCTACCTCCATAGCAAAACTAAAACTGCGCCGACAACTGCCAGCGAAAAAGCAACGTAAAGAAGCTCCGAACCAAACGGTGTAAACGGCCACCTCATGCTTTCCCCCGCGCCGCTATCTTCTCGGCTAGATACTTGAAGCTGTAGTTCTGCGACTTGATGTCCTGCAAAAGACGCTCTGACTCGTCGGGGATCGCGTAGACGTACATTCGCGCCTCGGTTCCCGGCGTCTTGTTGTGCTCGACGTCGGTGTGGTAGTAGACGACAACGCCCGCTACCGCGTCCACTCTTGCGGGAAGCAACGTGCGCCCCGTGTTCACGATCACCCGCTGGCCTTCGGATAAAACCGGATATTCTGCCATTACTGGCCTCCTTTTAACGAATA
>JAKPPK010000047.1 GCA_029547385.1 Candidatus Latescibacterota bacterium | reverse complement strand
CTCCGTTTCCGGGTACGATCTGTCTGAAGCGATGATTTCCGTGGCAAAGGCAAAGGCCCGTGCGAGAGACGAGAATCTTCCGCAATTTGCCGTGGCGGATATGAAGAGCCTTCCGCACGGCGAAGCTGACGTCGTGCTCTGCATGTATGACAGCATCAATTACTGCAGCAATACGGGAGAGCTTGCGGCAACGTTCCGCAGCTTTCGCAAGGCTATTCGCGCTGAAGGTATCGCGATCTTTGATGTTACCACGGAGGCAAATTCGCTCCGGTATTTTCGAGATTACCGCTATCGCGAACGTCACGACGGGTACATGATCTCGAGGCGCAGTGTGTATCACCCCGAAACTCGCACACAGACCAATGAGTTCGTTTTTGAAGGGCCCGACTTACCGGGGCGAGTGAAAGAAATGCACCGGCAGCAGATTTACTCGCTCAAAGAGGTGCTGGAGAGCATACCGGCGTTCGAATGGTCGGTGTTGGGGGCATTTGACGGGTACACACTCGATCCGCCGGACGATGATACCGAACGAATCCACATCGTTATGCGTGCTCTGGGTTGAGCGACAGGGGAGTGCATGGGCGACACCCCGTTTCTCGCGTTTGATGCCGTGACTCTTCAAGGGCGCCGGGCACCCATTGTTGAGGACGTATCCCTGTCTCTTGCGGCGGGTGGATTTGGAGTCCTTTTCGGCCCTACCGGCGGCGGGAAGACGACGATTCTCAGGCTGGCTCACCTCGAGCTCCGGCCCACGGCGGGGCGCGTGAAAGTCGGGGATATTTCCTCCGACCACCTCAACGCCGGCGAAGCCGCCATTGCGCGTCGTGCCATCGGGATGGTGTACCAGGATTGCCGCCTCCTTTCGGACAGGTCTGCAAGTGAGAACATCATACTGCCGTTGCAGATCGCCGGAATGGCGACCGGGATGGCCCGGCGTCGTGCACTCGAGGTTCTCGGTCAGGTTGGATTGGCGGGAAAGCGCAGCATTTCTCCTCGATATTTGAGCGGAGGAGAGCTGCAGAGACTTGCTCTTGCCCGTGCTCTGGCGATGGATCCCCACCTTCTCCTCGCGGACGAACCCACAGGCAATCTTGACTCGGACACCGCGGAAGAGATCATGACACTGATTCGTCGCATAAACGCGCGCGGGACCACCGTGCTTCTTGCTACCCACGATCTCAAGCTGATCGGGGGATACGGGTACCCCTGCTGGCGAGTGGAGGACGGCCACGCTGTACAGGAAGAGCCGCGTTGACGGTTGAAGGCTGCGCGTACTGAATCAGCGCGTTTCGAGTGGATTTCGGTTGAGCGTGGTCGAGGTTGGTGGTGTGGCCAGCCGCCCAGGCTTTCAGGTGACCCCCTGCGGCAAGTCCGAACAGCTCACTTTACGGACGCTTGACGACTTCCACCACATTTCCGGAAACGTCCTCCAGGTAGACGAACCTCACGCCGTCGCGGTGAACGCCTACGTTCCCGAACTGCTCTATGTCTTCCCGTTGGATGCCGACGTGCCGCGGATGGTGCCCGGGAAGCACGAAGGCGATACTGATGTTGGCGAAACGAACCAATGCCCACGTGTCGTCTTGATACGCGACCTCGCATCTGAACCGCGAGGAATACCAGTTCACGGCCTGTCCAATGTCGTCCACCACCACGGCGACGTGGTCCACCGTATCAAAATGATCGGGCATCGGCACGGTCTCCCTTGCGCATGTCACGCGGCCGAGGGGATGCATGCGACAGGCAGTTCGAGAAGCGCGAGGACTTCGCAATCAAACACCGCGAACGGATTTGGCTCGGGTATTGCCAGATTCAGCCCCTGGTCGCGCATGAGCCTCGCGACGTCATCACTTCTTCGGGAAAGCGCTCTTCCGATCCGAACAACAGGAAGCGCCCGTACGTCGCTTTTTTTCTCCAGCGCCGCCATAAGGCAGCTTGCTGCCCGAGCCACCTCCTGAATCAACAGACCTGACGGAGACAGCGTTCCAAGAGCGGCGCATGCGCTGTCTGAACACCACACCATCCGCTCTTGATCTGTCATTCCGCGCGATTTCAGGATTCCAGGCAGTCGGGCAAAACACTTTTCCCGGGCCGCGATGTCGTAGCGCTCGAGCTGGTCGTCCGTTGTGAATGCCGCAAGCAGATCGATGGCCTTTGCCAGCGTCAACGCTACCGCGACAGGTTTGGGAGAGAACTCGTCGGGCGCGTCCCATGACTCCGCAGAAGCGGCGCGGTCCATCAACCGGCTTGCAAGCGACGCGTATCGTTCCCGCTGAAACAACCAGGCCGCGTACGCGAGGGACAACAGCGGCTCGCACTGGCTGACATGCCACGCCGGCTCCCTGGCGAAAACGTCGGGGTCCCGGATGACACTTTCGGCGTGTACCTCCACGGACTCGGCATACCGGTTGTCGCGGAGAAGTCTCGATCGCATCTGTGACGCTTCGTCAGTCGACCACCACAGACGCGGTGGTTTCTCCTGCATCGCGGAAACGGATTTCAGAATTGTGCTCACGTCGAATGCAGACATATCGTCGTTCCTGTCATTGTACTTCCGCTTGGCTGCTCTTCACTTGATTCCATGCAGTTTCTTGTATTCCGCCCAGTTCATTTTGAGCTTCAAAAACGAGGGGAAATCGGGTTGTAGCAAAAACGGATTGGATCTGCGTTCGTCCCCGATTGTAGAAAAAGGCCGGACGCCGTAGTCGTGCCCGGGAAAGACGCGGGTGTTGTCAGGAAGTGACAGAAGTTTCGTGTGGAGGCTTTCCCATTCCTGCCGCGCTCCTTCGGCGAAGTCCGAACCGCCGACCTTTCCCACGAACAGGGTATCCCCCGTGAACACTGCGTCCTCTACAAAATAGCATGCATGCCCGCGTGTATGGCCCGGTGTGTGGATCACCGTGACGGAAAGTTCGCCCAGAGGAAGTACATCGCCGCTATCCACACGGACGTCGCAGTCCCCTTCGCTCATACGATGCATGACCACCTGTGCCCCGGTCAATTCTTTGAGTCTCGCGTTGCCGTTCGTGTGGTCAAAATGATCGTGCGTCACCAGCACATATTCCACGCGGAAACCGAGTGTCGCGGCTTTCTCCGCCACCAGATCCGGCGCGAAGGAAGGGTCCACCACAGCGCATACGCGCCGCGTTTCGTCAGCAACGAGGTAGGAGAAATTCCTGTCGCCGCCCGTTCGAATTTGTTCCACCAGCACGTTGCAGCTCCGGATTCGTCAGACGATTCCCATTAAAAATGCCCGCGTTCGCGTCCGTTTCCAAGACCAGGGACAAGAAGCGCGCACCGGTCGGGTTCTGGAAGCCCGCGGATTACGCGCTCAGGTGCGGCCGCCACACGAACTGGTGACGGGGGCGTGCTGAGCGTAACGCGGGCAATCGGTCCATGCGCATTCCCGCGACGCCGGTTTGAGACACCTCAACGTGCGAAGTACATTGGAATTCGGCGTTCAACCGGGTTCGGAGTTTTGGAGGGCAAGGGTATGGCACGTTCTATTCTCGCGTTATTCTCCCGCTCACCCTGGGGAGCCATTCAGGAACACATGCGATCGGTGAATCAATGCGTGCAGTTGCTGGACCCGCTCATGGATGCTGTCATGGCAGGCAATCATGCCCGAACGGGAGAGCTCGCGAAAGAGATATCCGCGCTGGAACACGCCGCGGACGAGGTGAAAAACGAACTGCGCGATCATCTCCCGCGAAGCATTTTTCTCCCTGTTGCGCGCGAGGACCTGTTGGAAATCCTTTCCACGCAGGACAGCATCTCCGATGCGGCGGAAGACGTTGGAATGATCGTAACGATGCGGAAAATGGAGGCGCAGAACGATCTGCGAGACCTTCTTGACCCGCTTGTTCAGAAGACGCTCGAGTCCGTGTCCTGCTACTCACAGGTGATAGGCGAAATCGATCGTCTTGTGGATGCGTCGTTCGTTGGCAAGGAAGCGCAGCGTGTGATGGACCTGAT
>JAKPPK010000028.1 GCA_029547385.1 Candidatus Latescibacterota bacterium | reverse complement strand
CACGGACGGCGGGACGACCTGGCCGAGCGATGGACAGGGCGAGTTGTTGAGCGGGATCAGCTTTAGCGCGTCGGCTACATCGGTGACGAAGAACGCGAAAGTCCGGTAAAGCAGCATGGCGCTGATCCAATACGCTGCGCCGTGGGATCGACAGCCGCAGGAGGCGGTTGAGATTGACTGGAGCGACCCGACAAATTCCGGGTCGGTGTTCCTTTGGTCAGCAGCCAATCCAAATGTAGAGGCAATCACCGGCAGGCTGGTGACAACCAACAACACAACCGGGGTTGTCGATCAGTACGGTCGCTCGGTGCGTTCGGCTACGGGGCAGACTAATCTTGAGTGGAACAGCGAGTTTTTCAAGACATCAGACGGGGCGGGGACGGGTGACTTTTCGGCGCTGATTGTCGCCAATCCTGCCGCATCAGGAAGCGGGGCAGTACAGCACATCTTCTCGCACAAGAATGATGCGGGTGGCTCGCCATTCGGTCAGTTTGTCTTTGCCGCTCACATGAACCCATCATCGGGCGCATATGCGAGCGGGAATGCAACATTTTTCACCTATGCCAGCACGTCAGTTGGCGTTGCTTCTGCCGGTGCTACTGACGGCGAAATGCACGTTTGGGGCATTCTGCGCAGGGGGAATGACCACTATTTATTCAAAGATGGCGTACAACTAGCCACGACCAATAATTTTGCTCGTGATGTCGTCCAGACGACAACTAGATACACGGCTATCGGTTCTCGTGGAAATGGTACGACCGAGGGGTACGACCGCGACGTTGCCTTTGTCCAGGGTTGGGACCGTGCGTTAACGGATGCCGAAATACTGGAGCGCAGTCGGTCAATTCTTTCTGTGTATCGAGCATTCGCCTCGCAGACCATATGGGTTCCAGTCAGCGCAGGCGGTGGCGGCGGGACCACAATATCCGCCACTCCCGGCAACGCAGTCGCAGACGGCACTACTGCCAGCCTAACCCGCACCATCCCGGCAACACCGGGCAACGCATCGGCTGACGGCATCACCGCATCGGTTGTCCGGATCGTTGGCACATCTCCCGGCAACGCGGCGGCAGACGGCACGATAGCGGCTGTCACGCGCACCATTGCAACGATGCCGGGAAATGCCGTCGCTGATGGCGTCACGGCGACGATTTCCACGGCAGGCACGACAACGATCAGTTGCACGCCGGGCAACGCTGTTGCAGATGGTGTTACTGCGACTATTGCAGGCACTACGGTCATTTCATGCGCTCCCGGCAATGCGGTTGCTGATGGGGTCGCGGCGACGGTCACAAATGGGGCTTCTGCTGCTGGCGGCATGGGCTTCGAGATGGGCGGCAGCAAGAAGCGCCGCATCGTCAAGATTCGCTGGAACGGCTACGACTACACGCTAGACCGCGATGCGCTTCCCGCCTTCCTTGAGTCCATCGAGGAACAGGCCGAAGAAAAGGTAACGAAGAAGCGCAACGCGAAGAAGAAGCCCGCACCGCTGGCAAAGATCGTGAGTGCACCGGCTGATGTGATGCCGGACCTGAAAGAGCGCATCGCCGCTGTTAACCGTTCGATTGGCGCTCTGTGGGGCACAAAGGACGACGAAGAAGAAGAGGAAATATTGTGGCTGATGGTTTGAACGAACACGCGACGGAAATGGGCCGTAATGCCGAATCCGTGCTGCAGAACCCGGCATACATCGAGGCGATGGCGCGCATGAAGTCCGATGTCGTGGCCGAGTGGAAGAAATGCCCGGTGCGCGACCGCGAAGGGCAATTGCTGCTGCTGCAACTGGCAAAGCTGGCCGAGAAGTTCGAAGCCTCGCTAAACGGCATGGTGCAGGGCGGAAAACTCGCGCAGCACAAGATAAACGTGGATGCAGAGCGCGACGAGTCTCGCGTTAAACGATTTCTGAGGAAAGCAGCATGAGCCAACAAATGCGTAACGGGTACGGGTTCGATTTCTCCGTGCCTGTAGGTCAGTCGATGGCCGTATCGTCGATCACAGGCACCTATTCAGCGTCGATTGTTGCAGGCCCAGGAAAGGGCACTGCGCTGGCTACGGACTCGACGGGCGGCGGCACGTATGGCCCGTACTCTGGTGGCGTGGTGATCCGCTTGCAGGCTGGCGCGAATAGCTTGATTGATTACGACATCGCTGTTAGTCCGGTGCTGACGTATGCGGGTCCGCTGAATGCTGGATACAACTCCAGCGGCGATGTTGCATCCGCGGTGGATGGGGGTGGGAATTCAATTGTTCTGCAAAACGTCATCAGCCGCAATTACACGGGAATCACACACACCGGGACAACGGCCAACACAAAGATTTTCTCGTTCAGCATTCCGGCCGGGTCAATTCTGGCCCCTTCGATGCTGAAATTTGCGATGAGCATCCGCTATTCGACCACGGCAACTGCCGGAAGCCGGGTAATTCGTGGCTACTTGAACACCGCCGACGCTATCGGTGGGACTTCAATGTTCAGTAACGTGATGTCCACTACTGGCGTAATTCAAACATCAGTGCGAAACAATGATGCCATTCTGTTCCAGGCAGCAGCGATTCAGCGCGGAATGCCTGTTGCGGCGGGGTGGAACACGATTCAAGGCGATGACAGTTCGTACACGACCTATGACATCACCACGCAAGATCTTTTCTTTGTGCTAGGTGCGCAGTTGGCAGACGCATCGGATTCAGTGTCCATTCGGGCATTCGATGCAACGCTGATTCGCGGGTAGTTTCACTGTGTTCCAAGACCAGTTAGATTCATACGTCGATGTGCGGACATATGGTGCCGTGCTTGATGGTGTTACCGATGACACTGACGCATTTATTGCTGCAGGGAACGCAGCAAACAATGGGTGCGGATACCTTTTCATCCCCCCGGTGACCACTAACAACGCCATAGACGGGGGGCTTTTGATAAGCCCTGTTTCAGTTTCTTGGCGTCGGTTGACGGTGTTCGGCATCAACCACGGTGGCTACAACAGCGGCGTTTATTCTCGCACCTCCCGCATCAAGCTAAAAAACGCATCTTCTGGCAGTTTGATTACGCTTATCGGCGATGGCGGGACCAGCGTGCAGAACGTGCGGTTCCAGGGCTTGATGCTGGATGGCAACAAGGCAAACCAAGGGGCAGTTACTTCGCATGGAATCTATTTGCCGACATCCACTGTCGGAGAAGATTCTTTCGTGGAAATCGACCATTGCTACATCAAGGACTTCGTTTCTGATTGCGTGAATTCAGAGTTCGGACGCAGGGCTACAAAGATCGTGGACTGCAAGCTATGGAACAGTAAAAACGGCTGGAATTGTGCTTCGTCCGATGGGTGGCTTGATAAGTGCGACATTGGGCAAATGTCTGAGGATGGTGTGCAGATAAAGGACTGGACCGTCGCCATCACCGGGAACAACATATTTTCTTGCCGCAATGGCATAAACCTGCTGTTTGGTCAGGCTGCGCTTACCAACGTCATCGGCAACAAGATCGACCGCCATCAGCTATCCGGCATTCGAGCCTACGGCAAGAACGCCACAATCATGGGCAACGTGTTTCACCGAAACAGCGAGTCGGGTACGAATGCCGCATCGCATATCCAGATCGGCGGCGAATATGTCACGGTTATGGGTAACACGTTCAAGGATGGTGGCGGGCTTGGATATTTGGCCGCCTACGATGTGTCGTTGGACGCGAACATAACTGCAACCGTGATGGGCAATGCAACCGGGGGGCGCGGGTTTTCATCTACTCAGGGCCATATCGGGCGGGCGTCAAACAGCCGGTGCGTCGTATCAGTTGGAGAGTATGACCAGACCCCACGGGCCTATGTTCAGGCGACGCTGGACACCGCCACAACAACGGCAAACACAATAGCCGCATCGACGTTCCGCAATGAAATCATCCGCAGGACCGGAACACCGGCAGGCCCGGTAACGGACACAACCGACACTGCTGCAAACTTGGTGATTGATATGGGTGTGCCATTCAGCATCCTTAACAACTCCATCGGCAGCGCCATCCGGTTTAAGTACATCAATCAGACCGGGCAGACCATCACCCTAGCCGGTGGGACTGGCGTTGCAGTCGTTGGGACGGCGACCGTTGCCAATAATGCGTGGAGAGAATTCACGCTCAATATCAATAGCGCAACAACTTGCACCCTTACCAATGTTGGCGGGGGCGCGTTGTGATTCCCATCCCCTGCCGGTCGGGCTTGAAAACTGATTCACGGCTAATCACCTAGCCATTTAGCGACCGTCGAGAGACGCCGCAATCCTCTCTGGTGACTTGAGAGAGGCATTTAGACCAAAGGAACCGCAATGCCGGACACGCAGGACTCTGCACCCGAAGCAGGAGCGATTGACGACCTCGCCCAATTCTTAGCCGAC
>JAKPPK010000025.1 GCA_029547385.1 Candidatus Latescibacterota bacterium | reverse complement strand
CGGTTTCATCGGCGCCGGAGGCATTGCCGGAGCACACGTGGCTGGGCTCAGGAAAATGGCGGACGTCCAGCTTGTGGCGTTTTCTGACGTCCAGGAGGAACGTGCCGCTCGCCTTGCGGCGGACACCGGAGCAAAGGTGTTTTCCGACTGGCTGAAAATGCTCGACACCGAGCAGATGGATGCGGTCTATATTTGTGTGCCTCCGCACGTACACGGCGCGCCGGAACTCGCCTGCATCGAACGCAAAATACCCTTCTTCGTGGAAAAACCAATCAGCAACGATCTCGACACGGCAACCAACATCCTCGGCAAAGTGCGCCGCGCGAAAGTGATGACGGCGGTCGGGTACATGAATCGTTACCGGCGCAGCCTCCAGAGAGGAAAAGAACTGCTCGCGGGAGCCAGCATTTCGACTCTGGAAGGCCATTGGCTGGGGGGAACACCGGGAGCACCGTGGTGGTACCGCAAGGCGCAATCCGGCGGTCAACTCGTGGAACAGACGACCCACATCGTTGACGCCATCGTCTATCTTGCGGGACGCGTGACAGAAGTGTACGCCGTCGGGGCAAAAGGGACTCACGCAGACCCACCGGAAGGGTATGATGTTGAGGACGCGACTGCCGTGACGCTCAAGTTCGCAAGTGGCGCCGTTGGTTCCATCAACTCGGCATGCTCGCTCAAGGCGGGAGGAGGGGTCGGACTGGACGTGTTCAGCCCGTCAGTGGTTCTCTCATACCGGGATTGGAACATGAGTCTCAAAGCGACTAAATCCCGTCTGGAGACAGAGGACGTGCGCGGCGAAGACAACATCTTCGAAATCGAGGATCGGGCCTTTGTGGAGGCCGTGATGAAAAAGGACCCTGCACTGATTCGCTGCAACTACGGTCAGGCGTTCCACGCCCACCATGTGACGATGGCGGCAAACCGCTCTCTGGAGACAGGAATGCCTGTGCAATTAGCCGATTTCGTCTAGCAGATCAAACCGGAATCTCGATGAAGCGGGGGCGGTGCCAGCCGCCCCTTTCCTTTTGTCATGTGTCCCGGAACGAAGAGCCGGG
>JAKPPK010000018.1 GCA_029547385.1 Candidatus Latescibacterota bacterium | reverse complement strand
CGTCAACAGCGCGATGCCGGTCTGGTTCGTGTACCTGTTCATGATTACTCTGCTTTCCGCGGCCATGTCCACCTCCAGTTCGCAGTTCCACACCATGGGATCGGCGTTCGGGCGGGATTTCTTCGAAAAGACCCTGTTCCGCGGGAAGCAGTTCCTGTACACCGTCAGCCTGACGCGTATCGGGATTGTCCTCGGCGTGATCGCCACCGTGATTCTCGGCTACAACCTTCCCGGAAGTGTCATCGCCATTGCGACCGCGATATTCTTCGGGTTCTGCGCCACCATGTTCCTTCCGAGCTTCGTGGGCGCGCTGTTCTGGAAAGGCATGACGCGGGCGGGGGCGGTTTCAAGCGTGGTGGTAGGGTTCTTCGGTTCCGCGTGCTGGCTCCTGTTCGTGCATCAGAAGGAATCAGAGGCGCTCGGGCTCTGCAAACTCGTGTTCGGCAAGGCAAGCCTCGCCGCCGGAACCGTCTGGGCGATGGTGGACCCGATCGTGGTGATTCTGCCGATTTCCTTCGTCGTTGCCTTCGGTGTAAGCATGTGGACGAAGAAGATGCCGCAGGAGCACCTCGACGCATGCTTCAAACACATGTAGCATGTGGCCGCAAGAGGAAAGGAAAGAGGGACGCGGGGCAATCTGCGTCCCTCTTTTCTTTACTGCGGCTACTCCACTGCGTTACCGGTCTGGCTTCGTTTCGTTCCCCCGGAGGGAGAACCTTCCTCACGGTTTTGACCGTGAAACAACGTCCCTTCCGCCCGCGACCGAAGGGAGTCCCGGAAGACGAATCTCCCTCAGCATGCGCTCAACCCCAGTGACACTCTCAGAACTGCAAAAAAAACAAGCTGCGCGAACACGATGATGAAGGGAGCAGGATTCCTCCAGGTAACCCTGAGGTGCACATATGCCGCGGACATGACGAGTGACACGAAGAACCATGCTGCATAGTTCTGGAGAGGGATGCAGTTTTGCTCCCATTTCCAGTAGCCCAACGCGATGGCCACCGGTTCCATCACCCAGTCAAACCCCGTGGCTGACGCCGCTGAAAGAAACGCTTTGCAGGCTGCTCCGCAGGGAAGGCGCGAACACACGCCGCTGAAACCCAGAACGATAATCACCCAGTTGAAGCCTATGACGGGCGGCACGCCCAGAATATGCGGGCCGAGGGTCTTCCCGTATTCGTACGAGCCAAAAAGAGCTCCGGTCTTGACGCCCGCAATCTCAACGGCAAGCGTGAAAATGCAGGAAACGACGCCCCATGCAAGGTAGAGAACTCCTCTTTCTGACGGGATTGAGATGATGAACGCGGGCAGGCCGGTCACCAGCAGAAACCAGGGCGTTGTGGCGGATAAGAGAGGATCGTTCGGTGAGTGGAGATATTTCGCGATGCCAACGGCGTACAGAACAGCTGCGAAAACAGAGAAGAACAGGAGCGTGCGATCCTTGAAAGCCGCGCGTTCAGGGAGATCGGCAGGCATTTCAACGGTCCCTTGTTCGTATGAAATCAACGAGGCTTCTGAGACGTTCCTTTGAGTCTTCCGGAGCCACGAGAGCGTCTATCATCGTTCCGGTTTCCGAGGAGAGCGCGTTCATTCTGGAAATCAACTCAGATCGGGCGCCGCTTGTTTCTATAAGCCGGCGGGCGCGCAGGATCTCATCCGCGG
>JAKPPK010000017.1 GCA_029547385.1 Candidatus Latescibacterota bacterium | reverse complement strand
CGTCAACAGCGCGATGCCGGTCTGGTTCGTGTACCTGTTCATGATTACTCTGCTTTCCGCGGCCATGTCCACCTCCAGTTCGCAGTTCCACACCATGGGATCGGCGTTCGGGCGGGATTTCTTCGAAAAGACCCTGTTCCGTGGGAAACAGTTCCTGTACACCGTCAGCCTGACGCGTATCGGGATTGTCCTCGGCGTGATTGCCACCGTGATTCTCGGCTACAACCTTCCCGGGAGTGTTATCGCCATTGCGACCGCGATATTCTTCGGGTTTTGCGCCACCATGTTCCTTCCGAGCTTCGTGGGCGCGCTGTTCTGGAAAGGCATGACGCGGGCGGGGGCGATTTCCAGCGTGGTGGTAGGGTTCTTCGGTTCCGCGTGCTGGCTTCTGTTTGTTCATCAGAAGGAATCAGAGGCGCTCGGGCTGTGCAAACTCGTGTTCGGCAAGGCAAGCCTCGCCGCCGGGACCGTCTGGGCGATGGTGGACCCGATCGTGGTGATTCTGCCGATTTCCTTCGTCGTTGCGTTCGGTGTAAGCATGTGGACGAAGAAGATGCCGCAGGAGCACCTCGACGCATGCTTCAAACACATGTAGCATGTGGCCGCAAGAGGAAAGGAAAGAGGGACGCAGATTGCGCTGCGTCCCTCTTTTTTTTACTGCGGATACTCACACTGCGTTACCGGTCTGGCTTCGTCTCGTTCCCCCGGAGGGAGAACCTGCCTCACTGTTTTGACCGTGAAACAACGTCTCTTCCGCCCGCGACCCTAGGTAATCCAGGGAGACGAATCTCCCTCAGCACGCACTCAACCCCAGTGACACTCTCAGAACTGCAAAAAAAACAAGCTGCGCGAACACGATGATGAAGGGAGCAGGATTCATCCAGGTAACCCTGAGGTGCACATATGCCGCCGACATGAGGAGCGACACGAAGAACCATGCTGCGTAGTTCTGGAGAGGGATGCAGTTCTGCTCCCATTTCCAGTAGCCTAACGCGATGGCCACGGGTTCCATTACCCAGTCAAACACCGTGGCTGACGCCGCTGAAAGAAGCGCTTTGCAGGCTGTTCCGCAGGGAAGGAGCGAATACACGCCGTTGAAACCCAGAACGATGATTACCCAGTTGAACCCTATGACGGGCGGCACGCCCAGAATGTGCGTGCCGAGGGTTTCCCCGTATTCGTATGCCCCGAAAACAGCGCCAGTTTTGACGCCCGCAATCTCAACTGCGAGAGTGAAAATGCAGGAGACGATGCCCCAGGCAAGGTAAGGCACTCTTCTTTCTGACGGGATTGAAATGATGAACGCGGGCAGGCCGGTCACCAGCAGAAACCAGGGCGTTGTGGCGGACAGGAGAGAATCGTTCGGTGAGTGGAGATATTTCGCGATGCCAACGGCGTACAGAACAGTTGCGAAAACAGAGAAGAACAGGAGCGTGCGATCCTTGAAAGGCGCGCGTTCAGGGAGATCGGCAGGCATTTCAACGGTCCCTTGTTCGTATGAAATCAACGAGGCTTCTGAGGTGTTCCTTTGAGTCTTCCGGAGCCACGAGAGCGTCTATCATCGTTCCGGTTTCCGAGGAGAGCGCGTTCATTCTGGAAATCAACTCAGATCGGGCGCCGCTTGTTTCTATAAGCCGGCGGGCGCGCAGGATCTCATCCGCGG
>JAKPPK010000013.1 GCA_029547385.1 Candidatus Latescibacterota bacterium | reverse complement strand
CGCCAAGGTTGATTTCGCCGTCAAACGCGACGCCGCCGGGACGGTCATGATCCGCTGGGTCCCCGAGGTCAAGTATTGCGACACCCGCATGTCGCCCGCCGCGATGTTCTTCCCCCAAGGGAGCAGCTACAACGGCATGGTGGTCTGGCCGCTCATGTCGGGGGCGGATTTTCTCGTGCGGCTGGTCTTCCCCTGGGCGCATCCCCAGGCGCAGCAAGCGGAAGTGCTACGTCAGCAGGCCCAACCCGCGATGGTCGAACACTTCAAGCGCGAGGCCGCTAAACTGGGCGGGACCGCCCCCTTCCAATACGACGGCGGTGAGGCCGTGTTCCGCTACACGGAAGGCGGCGTCCGCTACGAGGAACATGCCTTCACCTGCATCGAATTCATGGGACCGCTGACGGGCGGGATGTGGAGCAACAAGAACACAGTGCTGCTCCGCGCTCCGGCGGGTGAGTTCGAGCGCTGGGAACCGGTGCTCAAACACATCTGGACCTCCGGCGTGCTCAATTTGCAATGGGCGGCTTATGAACAGGCCAGCCAGGAACTGCTCACCCACGCCTTCATGAACGCTCAGCAGGCCGAACAGGCGCGCGCCCGGCGCGCCCTCGAAATCCAGCGGGAGCTCCAGCGCATGGATCAGGAAATCGTCGAGCATCACCGCATGACGCACGCTGAGATCCGCAACGACGGCTACCTGCTGCTTACCGGGCAGGAAGAGTACGTCAATCCCATCACCAACCGCGTTGACATCGGGTCGAACGAGTGGCAGCACCGCTGGGTCACCGCCGACAACACCGAGTTTTACACCGACGACCCCTCGTTCAATCCCAACAACGATGACCGGCTCAATCAGGTGCACTGGGAGTACACCCCGGTCAGGCCGCGATTCCCGCAATGACGCGACGTGAACACGGGGGAACGTGGGAAGGTGCGAACGTGGGAAGGTGCGAACGTGCGAACGTATTCTATTCGCTGACTCGCCTTCTCGCCTTCTCGCTTTTTCGCTGATTCGCTGACTGCTGACTCACTGCTCTCTATTTTCCGAGGAGAACCGCATGAATGACATCCAGAACTTGATTTCGCAAATGACGCTTGAAGAGAAGGCCGGGCTGTGTTCCGGGGCGGATTTCTGGCATCTGAAGGGGATCGCACGGC
>JAKPPK010000005.1 GCA_029547385.1 Candidatus Latescibacterota bacterium | reverse complement strand
GCAGGCTCAGGGGGCGGGTTCGCCGCTCCACGACCGTACTGCGCCACCGCCCGTCCGGCGCGGGTCTCCGAGTGACACCGGGAACGTTGCCTTGCTCCCGTTCCGGGGAACGTTGCGCGTTCCCGGGGTTGTATCGAGGAGCCCCGCGTTTCCGTTAGACACGACGAAGCGTGTCCCTCCACGGTGGCGGGAGGACGGACACGAGGAGTGGAACGCCGGGCGTTCTCAGCGTGTCCCTCCACTGGGTGGACGCGGCGGAAGGCCTGCGCTGGCCCTTCGACAGGCTGCCCGCCCGGGCGGCAGGCTCAGGGACCGCGCAGGGTGCCGGGGGTCGTTCTGGGGATGGCCGGGAAGGTCCGCTTCGCTCCGTTCGCAACTCGAGGACCGGTTGGCGGGGCAGGTTTTTTTTGGTTGCCATCCGGGAAAAGGTGATGCCGGAAACCTCCACGTACCGGAGGTTGGAACTTGCGGGAGAAGACGAGTGTAACGTTTTTGGCATTCTAGAATTGCAGTAAATTTCGTTGTTAGTATTGACAATTGTTTGCCCGCGTGGTTTATTGTAGTGTGCCGTGTTAGTCTTTGACGGTTCCCATCCTGTGTGAAATACGTCACATACGGTGGGTGGGTGAAGCAGCGAACGACTTGCAATCAAACGATTTATGTTCACATATCTCGCGCGGCCGTGTGGTGTTGCACGGCAAGCCCGGGGGGCGGAGAGACACATGAAAAAACTGCTGACGATTCTGGGTGCACTGGCGCTGTTTGGCGCGGGTGAGGCGTGGGGCGCCAACCACACGTTTGCGCTGGCCGGGTCACCCGCCGCCGGGGAGTTGCCCGCGAATACGAGCGAGATTTTTGTGTTCCGTGGCAGTGTGAAAACGGCCAACAACACTGCAATCACGGTGAACTCCATACGATTCAGCGCCGGCGGAACGGCGGTTGTACCTACCGAGGTGGACCAGGTCAAGCTCTACGAGGACACGAACGCAAACGGGGCGTTCGACGTCGGTGTGGACGTGCCTCTGGGAACGGCGCAGACGTTTGTCAGCGGGAACAATACGGTGAACTTCTCGGGTCTCAACTGGGCAATCGCCAAAAAAACGACGAAGTACTTCCTGGTGCTGGTGAGAACGACATCCAATGTCACCGTGGGGCACACCTTCACGCTCGGTATTGCCGCCGCGACTGCCATAGACATTACCGCGGGTCAAACCGTGGTCGGAACCTTCCCGCTCACCTCCAGTGCGTTCACGGTCTGGGGGCTCGGCGCCTCTCTGGGGGCCACCACCCCGGCCGGTGACTCAATGGCGACGGACAGAGTCTATCTGAAATCGGTGTTCCAGTTCAGCCTGACGGCAACCGGCGAGACGGTGAACGTCAACAGCATCACGATCACGAGCGCCGGTTCGGTCACTTCGTCGGATGTCAACCAGGTAAGCCTGTATGGAGACGCCAACGCCAACGGAATCTATGATGCAGGCGAAACGCTTCTCGGCAGCACGCAATCGTTTGCCGGCACGATGACGTTCACCGGCAGTCCCCTCGTTGCAGTTACGACCGCCACACCCGTGAATATCGTCGCTGTTGCCAGGGCGACAGGCAACGCCACGGCCGGGCGCACGCTCTCCCTCAGCCTCGCCGCCAACGGGGACGTCTCCGGAACCGGCGCGACCACTTCGCTGAGCCGCCCCTCTCAGGGAACCGCCACGTCTAACACCATGACGTTTTCCAGTGGGGACGGCGTGCTAACCGTGTCCGCGGGTACATCCCCGCCGAGTGCGGGGGTGATGGCCAAGAGCACATCCGACATCGGCGTGTTCCATTTCAAGCTTTCTGCAGCAGTTGAGCAAATCAACATTACGAGCGTGAAGCTGACGAAGGGCGGAACGGCGAGCGTTCCGACCGAGTTGGACTTAGTTACTCTGTACAAAGACAAGAACAACAACGGCCTTCTCGATGTTGGTACGGACTCTCTCATAGGACAGCAGGAGCTGGGAGCTACGAACACGTTCAGTGGAGTAACGGAAACGCGAGTTCCCGCCGGCGGCAGCATCCAATTTATCGCGGTCGTCAGAACCACGGCAAACGGCGTTGCGGGGAATACCGTGACCCTGAGTATTGCAGCGGGGGACGTTGTCGGCACAGGCAGCACATCGGGGCACACCATCAACTCCCTCGGCACCGCTGTATCGAACGCCAAAACATTCTCCAAACTGGGTGTGGAAATCGGCGCCAATACACCCCCGTCGGGTCTGCTGGCGAAGAACAAAACGTATTCACTTCTTCAGGCGAAGCTGACCGCGGGCGCGGAAAACATCAATGTGAGCGGCGTCACAGTGACGGTGTCCGGAACTGCGACCTTGCCGGGCCAGATCGCGAGCGTGAGCCTCTACATTGATGCGAACAATAGCGGGACATTCGATACCGGTGAAACGCAGCTCGGCGTAACGACAACGGCCGCCAGCACGGTTACCTTCAGCGGGACGAATTTCCCACTCCTTGTAACAGCCGGCGGGTTCGTCAATGTGGTCGCCACCGTAAAGACCGCGAACACTGCCCTCCCCGCGGGAGTGACGTGCAGGTTGAGTATTGCCGCAGATGGCGACATAACAGGTACCGGGGTTACCACCGGGCAATCCCAGTCATCAGTTGGGACGGCGACAGGCGAACAGTTCCACGTGGCCAACCCAAATGGAGTTCTCGGCGTCGAAATCGGGGACACCCCACCAACCGGCGGCGCAATTCAGATCAACACGAACGACATCGAAATCTTTCAGTTCGCGTTTGCCGGTCCGGGCGATGCCGCGGCGAGTGTATCGAGCATCACGCTGACTGCGGGCGGAACGGTAGTGCCGTCCGACGAAATCGCGGAAGTGCGATTGTATCAGGATCTCAACCAGGACGGCACACTCGACGCGAACGATGGCGTCGCGCTGGGTACACAGTCGTTTGCGCCCTCCGTGACGACCGTAACGTTCAGCAGCCTCACCCTTTCCGTTCCAAAGAACGAAACCGTTGTGATGCTCGCGGTCGTGCGGACCGGCGCGGGCGGGGTATCCGGGCACACGTTCACGCTGGGGCTCAATGCGACGACGGACATCACGGCTACGGGTGGCACGGTCACCTTTACGCCGCCACTCACTTCGAACACGTTCACATTCCCCGGGTATCTGACGACGGCGCTGGGGGCGAACACGGCGGCGGCCGACACGATGCACACGTTCAACGGGGCGCATCTGAAGAGCGTGTTTCAATTCGCGGTAACGGCGGTCGGGCAGGACATGAACCTGACCAGTGTGAAGCTGACGGCCGGCGGAACGGCGGCTTTGCCCACGGAGATCGCGCAGATAAGCCTCTACAGCGACGCGAACAACAACGGGCAGTACGACGTCGGGGAAACACAGCGCGGGACAACGCAAACCGCCGCAGGTACGGTCACGTTCACGATCTCCGGCCTCACGATCACGGCAGGGGCTACAGAACGATTTGTGGCGGTGGCCCACATCCCGAGCGACATATCGGCGGCGGCGAACGGGAAGACGTTCAACCTGAGCATCGCGGCAGCGAGTGACGTCGTGGGGGCAAACGCGTCAGGGTATTACCGGGCGAGCGAAGGAACGGCGACGTCCAACACGATGACGTTCTATGACGGCACCAAGGGTGTGTTGAACGTTTCGAACGGTACCTCGAACCCGGGCGCGGGCAGACTCTCTAACAGCGCCACATTCGAGGTTTTCCACCTGAAACTTTCGCCCCTTGGAGAAGCGTTTGACCTCTCGAAGAGCGACTTGAGCTACAACAAGGTGGCGATCAAGCTGGGTGGCACCGCCACGTTCGGTTCAGGCCAGGACATCGAGTCCATGAGCCTCTTCGACTCGGACGGTTCGACGCCGCTCGGTTCCGCGCAAACCTCCGCGACGAACGGGATTGTCACCTTCACGTGGACTTCGCCCGCGATACAGATCGCGAGTGGGGGCTCCCGTGACCTCATCGTCAAGGTCACCACGGGCACCGGCGCGCAGGGCCGGACTCTGACGCTGAGCATCCCCGACACCGGGTACGTCGTCGGGAGGGGTGTCACGTCGAGCAAGTGGATCGGGTCGGCCGGCACGGCAAGCTCCGCCACGTGGTCGTTCTCTGACCTTACGGTGGCGCTGGGGCCTTACACGCCGGCTGCGGCGGTGTTGAACAACTCCGCGACGAAAGTTTCGGTGCTGCAGGTAAAGCTGGGGGCGGTTGCGGAGAACGTGAACATTGACGGTGCGACCAACTACCTGAAGGTGACGCTGAGCGGCCTTGCCGGAACGACAGGGTTCGGCACGCAGATCACCGGCGTCAGCCTCTGGGAGGACGCGAACAACGATGGTGTGGCGGATGCTCAGCAACTGGGTGCGACGCAAACGAGTGCAACTGACAATGTGGTGACGTTTTCGTGGACCACTCCGACGACGCAGATCACCAGCGGGGGCTTCAAGTATGTGGTGGTCGCGGTCAACACTGGAACGGGCGTAGCCGGGAACACCCTCGGCCTGACGGTTGAAGCCGGTCAGGTGCAGGGCACCGGAGCGAACACGGGCCGAACCCTGTACTCCACGGGGAGTGCGGTATCGAACGTGTTCAACTTCGCAAACCCGAACGATGTGGTGGGCGTGAGCAGAGGGAACGCGCCTGTCAGCGCCGGGCAGATCACCATCAACCAGGACAACATCCCCATGATCCAGCTCCGGCTGGCGGGCCCCGGCAACAAGGCGGCTACGGTAACCGGTATCACGTTTACGAACACGGGCACGGGGTGGGCGGGATATGAGACCGCACAGGTCCGGTTGTACTACGACAACAATACCGACGGCCAGCTTGACGTCAACGATAACCTGATTGATACGCGGACGTTCACGAACAATACGGTGGCGTTCACGGGCTTGAACATCCCGCTGGCCCAGAACGGAAGCAGAACGGTGCTTGCGGTGCTGAAAACGAACTCGAACGGGATCAGCGGGCGTACGCTCAACCTGCAACTCACCACAAACGCGGCGGTTACGGCAATCTCTTCGGGTTCGGTGTCGACGGCCCTTTCGGAAACGCCGTTGACCTCGGCCAGCAAAACGTTCGCCACCGGGCAGGTTACGGTGACAAAGGCCGCCGAACTGGCACCTTCAGGAGTCAATCCGGGGGATCGGAACGTCGCACTCATGCGGCTGAACTTCACGACAAGCGGGCCCGCGGTGAAGATCAGCAGCATCAAGGTTGACAACACGTATGGTGTCGGGACCTACGATGCGGCGGATATTGACTCCGTGGAGATCTACCGCGATGGCGGCGACCTGAGCTTCAGCGCGACGGGAGACCTGCGCGTTGCCGCGGCACTGGTGGAAGGATTGAGCGGCGGTTCCGGCACAGCAGCGTTCACTGCCGGCATCGGCGACACGTTGCGCGCAAGCGCGGTGGGTGTGTTTTACGTGGTGTATGACGTCGCGACCACAGCGGTTTCCACGCGGCAGTTCGGCGCAAAACTGGCGAACAACTCGTATGTGACGATGGGCCTTGGCACGGTTGCAAGCGCCAATTTCCCGATTGAACTGGGGTACGAGCGATCCCTCCCCGTGGAATTCGCCTCGTTCACGGCGGAAGCAGTGGGGCAGGCGGTGAAGCTTGCGTGGGCAACGGAGAGCGAAACGGACAACCTCTACTGGATCGTGGAACGCCGCGAGGTGAGCGATCCGGCCAGCACGTTTGTGCAGATTCATCGTCTCGACGGCATGGGCTCGACGCCGTACCGCACGGA